>DATKAB010000172.1 GCA_035498555.1 Candidatus Sulfotelmatobacter sp. | reverse complement strand
CCAATTCGAGCGCGCTGCCGTCGCACTCGAGCTCGATCCCGGCACGCGCAAGGTGCTCTCGATGCCGAAGCGGGAGCTGGCGGTTTCCATTCCAGTGCGGATGGACGACGGCCGCATCGAGGTGTTTCGAGGCTACCGCGTTCAGCACAACATCGCGCGCGGCCCGGCGAAGGGCGGCATCCGCTATCACCCCGACGTGACGCGCGACGAAGTTCGCGCGCTGGCCTCGTGGATGACCTGGAAGTGCGCCTGTCTCGATCTGCCCTACGGCGGCGGCAAGGGCGGCGTGGTCGTGGATCCGCGCAAGCTTTCGATGGGTGAGCTCGAACGGCTCACGCGGCGCTACGCCAGCGAGATCTTCCCGATCATCGGCCCCGAGCAGGACATTCCCGCGCCCGACGTCTACACCAACAGCCAGACCATGGCGTGGATCATGGACACCTACAGCATGACCAAGGGGACCACCGCGCTCGGTGTGGTGACCGGCAAGCCGGTGAGCCTCGGGGGCTCGAAGGGCCGCGACCGCGCCACCGCGCGCGGCGTGCAATTCGTGCTGCGCGAAACCTGCAAGGATCGCAAGCTCAGCCTCAAAGGCGCGAAGGTGGCGATTCAGGGCTACGGCAACGCCGGCGGCACGCTGGCGACACTGCTGCACGAGGATGGCGCGAAGATCGTGGCGGTGTCGGATTCGAGCACGGGCCTTTACGATGCCAACGGGCTCGATCCGAAGGCGCTCCACGCGCACAAGGACGCCGGCAAAGCGTTCAAGGTCTTCAAGGGCCCGAAGCAGATCACCAATGCGCAGCTGCTCGAGCTGAACGTGGACGTTCTTTGTCCCTCGGCGCTCGAGAATCAGATCACCGGCGCGAACGCCCCGCGCGTCAAGGCCAAGATCGTCGCCGAGGCCGCCAACGGCCCGACCACGCCGCTGGCCGACGAAAACCTCTTCAAGCGCGGGCGCACGGTGATTCCCGACATTCTCGCCAACGCCGGCGGGGTCACCGTCTCGTACTTCGAATGGGTGCAGGACTTCTCGTCGTTCTTCTGGGAGGAGGACGAGGTCGACAAGCGCCTCGAGCGCTCGATGGTCAAGGCCTATCGCCACGTGGCCGAGACCGCGAAGCGCCACAATTGCAGCCTGCGCGACGCCGCCTACATCGTGGCGGTCGGGCGCGTGGCCGAGGCGACGCGGCTGCGGGGACTGTTCCCTTAAGCGGCGCGGGGCGCTGCTATCGATAGAAGCTCTTCACCGCGCCCCAGGTCGAGTTGCGGGTGGGCGTGGCCTGCGGGCATGTGTTGGCGGCTACCCCCTGCCACACCGCGTACTGACGGAGTAGCGGGTTGGCAATGTAGACATCACCGATGCCCGGCGGCTGCGTCAGTTGCAGGATCTCGAATACGAGGCAAGCGCCGTCCGTGCACCCCGCGCACAAATCAGGCCCAGTGCTCCCGGCATTCGAAATCGTCAGGCGGAAGAGGTACTTCTCGCTCAGGGCGTCGACGGCTATCGGCGGACTGACCGCACACACCGTTGTGAAGCGCGCGCGATTGGGATTCGGATAGCTCGTCCGGTAGCCGTAGGAGACTCCCCCGCTCGCTGCCCCGGCCCAAACGTCACCGCAGTGGAACGGACCTCCGAGAAAATTGAAATCCACGGACAGCGCTCCCGAGGTACCTCCCCTGCAGCCGGCGGGGCCTCACCGGTACAGGCTCTTGATCCCGCCCCAGGTGGTGGTGCGAACGGGAGTGGCACCGGGGCAGTCGCCGCCGAAGCCGCCTTGCCAGACTACGTATTGGTGAGCGAGCGGAGTCGTGAGGATGTAGTCACCGACGCCGACGGGTTGATCCAGCTCGACGCTCGTCAGTACCAGACACGCCCCTGCGTCACAGCCGGCGCAATTCCCGGCACCGCTGGTGTTTGTGTTCGAGATCGTGAATCGGAAGAGGTAGTTCTCGGTGACCGCATCAATTGGCACCGGGTTCGCCACCGCACAGACCACTCGCATTCGAGCGCGATTCGGAGCGGAGTAGTTCGACTGATAGTTTGACCCGCCGGAGGCCTGCCCGGCCCACACGTCGTGGCAATGGAACGGGCCGGTCACGAAATCGAAATCGGCCGACAGGGCGCTCGGCGGGCCAGCGCGACAACCGACGTCGAAGTTCCACCACGGTGGCAGCGTGGGCTCCGTGCTGACCACTGTGATCGCGCCGGCCATGGCCACGAATTGAGGCATCGGCACCGGCGCGATCGCCGAAGCGATCAAAGAACTGAACCCGGCGTTGCTGTCACAGGCAAACGACTTGATGATCGAGCCGTACGTGCCGCAATCGTCCCAGGAGAGATTCATACCGCCGGCGGATGCCGTGCTCACCAGCAGTCCGAGCGCAGAAACAGCGAGTAGAATGCGACGCATGACGAACCTCCTTTACCGGTACAGACTCTTGATCCCGCCCCAGGTCTTCTGGCGCGCGGGGACGGGGCAGGAGTTGAAGCACAGGCCGTCGCCGGTCTGGGGATAGCTCGGGCATTGATCCGGGTGGCACCGCGAACACCGGACGGATGCGCCCGCGGTTGGGAAGCAGATAGCCGGCCTGGAACGCCATGCCTCCAACCGCCTGGTTCTGCCACAGGTCGACGCAGTTGTATGGCCCGGAGATGAAATCTTCGCTCACGGCGAGGTAGGTGTTGCGACAGCTCGGCGACACGAACGAGCCGACCATCGTGTGTACACCTACATTGGTGTCGCAGGCGAATGTCTCCACGCTCTGCCCAAGAGTCCCGCAATCGTTCCAAGAGAGATTGATGCCGCAGGCGCGAGCGGTCGCCGTGGCGAACAGGGCGCAGACAGCGGCGGGGAGAATGCGCGGGATGCGACCCATGGCGGGCCTCGAGGGTTACGAGCGCGGGCGCTCGTCGGGGGGATGCCGCCCAATAAGCATAGTCCTCCCGCGCCGGCGCGCCAGCAGCAAATTGGGCGCCCGCGATTCGCGGTAGCACCGCACGCGGCCTACCGTTAGGCTGCCGCGCACCATGCCCGCTCCAGAACTCGCGCTCCGTCATATCACGCGCCGCTTCGGCCCGGTGCTCGCCAACGACGACGTGAGCCTCACGCTCGAGCCCGGCGAGATCCACGCGATTGTTGGCGAAAACGGCGCCGGCAAGACCACGCTGATGCGAGTGCTGTGCGGTCTCCTGCCCCCCGATTCCGGCAGCATCGAGGTCGACGGCCGCGCCACACGCTTCCACGGTCCCGCGGACGCCCTGCGTTGCGGGCTCGGCATGGTGCACCAGCACTTCCTGCTGGTGGATCGCATGACGGCGGCCGAGAACGTGGTGCTCGGCCGCGAACCCGGTGGCGCCATCGGGATCTTTCGCCATTCGGCCGCGAACCGGGCGGTGCGCGAGCTCGCCGAACGCGTGCGCCTTCCGGTGCGCGCGGACGCACCGGTGCGATCGCTGTCGGTCGGTGAACAGCAGCGGGTCGAGATCCTCAAGGCGCTCTATCACGGCGCTCGAGTGCTGGTGCTCGACGAGCCGACCGCGGTGCTGACGCCGCAGGAAGTCGACGAGCTGTTCGCGGTGCTGCGGAGGCTCAAGGCCGATGGCGCCACGATCGTCCTCATCACCCACAAGCTCGCCGAGGTGAAGGCGCTGGCCGAGCGCGTCACGGTGATGCGGTCCGGCCGCGTCGTAGGCTCGGGCGCCGCCGCCAAGTTCAGCATCGAAGCACTGGCCGAGCTGATGGTCGGCCGCCCGGTGCCGCCGTTGCGCGCGCGCGCCGCACGCGAGCCCGGCCCGCCCCAACTCCAGGTGCGCGATCTGGTGGTGCTGGAGGATCGCGGGCTCGAGGCCGTTCGCAGCGTCAACTTCGAGGTGCGCGCGGGCGAGATCGTGGGCGTCGCCGGCGTCGAGGGCAACGGGCAGCAAGAGCTGGTCGAAGCGCTGGCGGGATTGCGCGGGGTGGCGCGCGGCCAGATCGTGGCAGGCGGCGCTCCGCTGCGTGGCGCGGTGCGCGAGCACGCCGCCGCCGGAATCGCCCATATCCCCGGCGATCGACTGCGCCGCGGGCTCGTCGCCGAGATGACGCTGGCCGAGAACCTGGCGCTCGGCCGCCAGAACGAGTCGCCGCCGGCGCGAGGACCCTGGCTCACGCCTTCGGCGCTCGAACGCGCCGCCGCGCCGCTGCTCGAGCAATTCGACGTGCGCCCGCCGCTCGCCCATCTGCTCGCGCGCCAGCTGTCGGGCGGCAATCAGCAGAAGCTGGTGGTGGCGCGCGAGCTGACGCGCGGCGCGGCCGTCCTGCTGGCCGCGCATCCCACGCGCGGCGTGGACCTCGGCGCGGTCGCAGCGATCCACGACAAGCTGCTCGCCCAGCGCGATTCGGGCCGCGCGATTCTGCTGGTGTCCTCGGAGCTCACCGAGATCCTCGCGCTCAGCGACCGCATTCTGGTGATGCACGCGGGCCGGATCGTCCACGAGACGCGCCCCGCCGAGACCGACGAGCGCGCGCTCGGTCTCTACATGGCGGGCAAACGCGACGGAGCCGCGGCGTGAGCGTCGCCGCGCCCATCGCCGCGCCCTCCTCGACGCACGCCGCCGACCTCGAGCGCCGCCGCCGGCTGCTGTCGGCCTCGGCGCCTCTGCTGGCGGTGGCGCTGGCGCTGGGCGCCGGGGCGATCTTCATCGCCGCGATCGGCCAGGATCCGCTCGCGATCTATGCGGAGATGTTTCGCGAGTGCTTCGGCACCGGTTACGGCATCGGCCAGACCCTGTTCAAGGCGACGCCGCTCCTGTTCACCGGGCTCGCGGTCGCAATCGGCTTCCGCACCGGGCTCTTCAACATCGGCGTCGAGGGCCAGATGTATCTGGGCGGGTTTGCCGCGGCGATGGCCGGGCTGCTGCCGCTGCCCGGGCCGCTGCGCCTTGCGGTCGCGCTGCTCGCGGCGGCGGCAGCGGGCGGCGCGTGGGGTGCACTGCCCGGCTATCTCAAGAGCCGCTTCGGCGCCCACGAGGTGATCAACACCATCATGCTCAACTTCATCGCCTTCGCGCTGGTGGCGTGGATCGGACACTCGGTGTTCGAGCCCGCCACGGTGCGCACCGCCGAGCTGCCGTCGGGCTGGCTGCCGCGCCTCTCGCTGTGGATCCCGGCGCTCTCGGGCTCGCCCGCCAACGCCTCGCTGCTGCTCGCGCTGCTGTGCGCGTGGGCGGTGGGAACGCTCCTTTTCCGCACGCGGCTGGGCTACGAGCTGCGCGCGGTCGGGTTCAATCCCGCCGCCGCCGAATACGCCGGCATTCCGGTGGGGCGCACGCAGGCGCTGGCGATGGCGCTGTCGGGCGCGGTGGCCGGGCTCGCCGGCGTCAACTTCGTGCTCGGCTACAAGCACTGGTTCGAGCTGGGATTCTCGGCCGGCGCCGGCTTCCTCGGCATCGCGGTGGCGTTGCTCGGGCGCAATCAGCCGTGGGGCGTGCTGATCGCGGCGCTGTTCTTCGGAGCGCTGTCCTACGGTGGACTGGTGGTGAATCAGCGCGTGCCGAAGGAACTCGTTGAAGCGCTGCAGGGGCTGGTCATCTTGTTCGCGATCTGCGCCCAGCAGGCCTTCGAGCGGCTGGCCGCGAGGATGCGCTGATGGATCTGCTGCTGTTCATCGCCGCGGCGCTGCGCATCAGCGTTCCCTACACGCTGGCCGCGGTCGGCGCTTCGTTCAGCGAGCGAGGCGGGGTGATCAATCTCGGGCTCGAGGGCACGATGCTGAACGGGGCGCTCGCCTACGCGCTGGCCGCCTACGCCACCGGCAATCCGTGGCTCGGGCTCGCGGCGGCGATCGTCGCCGGATTGCTCACGGCGGCGCTCCACGCGATCGTGACGGTGGGATTCCGCGCCGATCAGATCACCAGCGGGCTCGGCATCAATCTGCTCGCCGCCGGGCTCACCAAGTTCACGCTCACCCAGGTGTTCCACTCGTCGTCCAATTCGCCGCGCGTGCCCGGGCTTCCCGAGTGGACCACGCTCGGGCTCGACCGGCTGCCGGGGCTCGGGCCGGTGCTGGCGACTCCGCTGGTGCTGATCACCCTCGCGCTGGTGGCGATCGCGAGCTGGGTGGCGTTCCGCTCGGTATTCGGCCTCAGGCTCACCAGCATTGGCGAGCGGCCCGAGGCGGCGGCGGCGCTCGGGCTGTCGGTGCCGCTCTATCGCACCGCGGGCGTGCTGATCTCGGGCGCGTTCGCGGCGCTCGGCGGCGCGTGGCTCGCGAGCGAGCAGCACAGCTTCACCGACGGGCTCACCAGCGGGCGGGGCTACATCGCGCTGGCGGCGATGATCGT
>DATKAB010000171.1 GCA_035498555.1 Candidatus Sulfotelmatobacter sp. | reverse complement strand
AGGTGCGCTGGCGCGTGCTCTACGCGCTCGAGAAGATCGTCAATCCCGATCGGATCGAGCTGGTGGCGGCGCTCCACCTCGGCGATCCCGAATGGCTGGTGCGCGCCTACGCCGCGCGCACCATGGGCCGGCAGAAATCGGCACGTGGGACGGCCTACCTGATCGACTGCCTTGCCGATCGCGAGACCGGCGTGGTGGTGAACGCGCTGCGCGCTTTGCAAGCCATCGCCGATACCACATGCGGCGCGTGCGTACCTCGACTCGCCCAGGCGCTCGGACATCCCGATCCCTATGTGCGTGTGACTGCCGCCGGCGTGCTGGCCGAGCGCTTCGCGCTCCGCGGCGGCAGCATCGCGCAGCGCGGCGTGGCGCTCGATTCGCTGGCGATGCACCTGCGTGACCCCGACGCCGCGACCCGCGGCGCCTGCGCCCGCGCCCTGCTGGCTCAGCGCGGCAGCGCCTCGCTCCAGGCCGTGCGGCCGCTGCTCGGCGACAGCTCGGTGTTCGCACGCATTCCGGTGCTGCAGGGCATCGCTCATTTCGACACCAGCGTTGCCCTGCCGCTGCTGCTGCCGCGACTCGGCCCCGGCTATCCGCTCCTCGAGCGCATGACCGCGGCCGAGGTGCTGGGCACCCTCGGCGCCCGCGGCGCCGCCGGCCCGCTGCTCGCCGGTCTCGCCGACAGCTCGGTGCTGATGGCGGCCTCGTGCGCCGGAGCGCTCGGAGACCTCGGCGACAAGGCCAGCATTCCGGCGCTCACCGCCGCCTTCACCGCGCGCGGCAAGGATGCCGATCCCGACGCGCGAATCTCGATTCGCGACGCGCTGCGCCAGCTCGCCGGCGCCCCCTACACCGACAGCCTCGAGCGCCTCTATCCTGCGCGCGCCACCGCCCGGCGAGTCTCGGATGATCAGCTGCTGCATCCGGCCGGCGCGCGCGGCGCGATCCTTCATACCGAACGCGGCGACATCGAGTGGGCGTTCGATCGCGACGAGGCGCCGCAGACGGTGGAGAACTTCGTGCGACTTGCGCGTGCCGGCTACTTCGACGGCCTCGTCTTGCACCGTGTCGTGCCCAACTTCGTGATCCAGGACGGCGACCCGAGCGGGACGGGCTCGGGTGGGCCCGGCTACACCATCCGCTGCGAGTACAACCGACTTCGTTACGATCCCGGCGAGGTGGGCATGGCGCTCTCGGGCAAGGACACCGGCGGCAGCCAATGGTTCATCACCCAATCGCCGCAGCACCATCTGGACGGGCGCTATACCATCTTCGCTCACGTGACGCGGGGCATGGACGTGGTGTGGCGTATCGTGCAGGGCGACCGAGTGCTCAAGGTGGAGCTGCTCGACTGAGCGGGGCCGAGTGAGTCGCTCAGGATCGCGGGAGGCGCCGCGCGCGGCGCGTGGTTCGACGCGTCCTGCAGCGCCTCGGCTGATCCCCGCGCTGCCCTGGCGCTCGCCGGCCCTGATCGCAGCAGCGCTCGCGGCCGCCGCCTCCGCTCTGATCTCGGTTACCTACCGCATCGACGATCCGGACCTCTGGCAGCATCTCGCGGTCGGACGGTTCGTGTGGACGCAGCACGCACTTCCCCTGATTCACCAGTGGACGTGGCCGTCGTGGGGCCAGCCGGACGTCAATCCGTCGTGGGGGTTCGAAGCCCTGCTGTGGCCGTTCTGGGATCGCGGCGGGCTGGTAGGCCTCTCCGTGTGGCGGTGGATCACCACGCTCGCGGCGTTCGGATTCGCGTGGGCCGCGGCGCGGCAGATGGGTGCGCGCGGGCTCGTGCCGGCGTTCGTGATCGCGGTCTGCGCGCTCACCTATCGCCAGCGATCCGACGTGCGGCCGGAGACACTGTCGGTCGTGTTGCTGGCGGTGATGATGTGGCTTCTGGAATCGCGCCGGGCGGGGGGGCCCGATCGCAGCATGGCGCTGGTGCCGATTGCCTGGGCCTGGGCCAACACGCATCTCAGCTACTACATCGGGCTCTTGCTGATCGCGTTGTACGCGGCCGACGACCTGCTCGCGCGCCGGCCGGGTGCGCGGCGGTTGGCGCTCATCTTCGCGGGCGCTCTCGCAATCTCGTTCGTCAATCCGTTTGGTTGGCGAGCTCTGGCCCAACCCTTTCAGTACGCGCTGTTCTGGAGCCACGAGCCGGTGTTCCAGAACATCCCCGAGTTGGGGCCGCCGGATTGGCTGTTCAACTTGAGGAACGGATTGCCTCTGCTCATCGCGGGATGGCCCGCGCTCGTGATCTGGCGCTTCCGGCACCGGCGGATCGATCCGGTCGAATGGGCGCTGATGCTTGCCTTCACCGCGCAATCGTTGATGGCGCAGCGCTTCGTCGGCTTCTACACCGTCGTGGCGATGCCGTTCCTCAGCCGCGACTTGAGCGAGGCCCTGGCCGCGATCCGCCGGGACCCCCCGCGCCTGCCGCTCGCCGCGAGAGCCACAGCAGTCGCCATCGCCTGCTTCGCCGTGGGGACGTTCGAGTGGCAGCGGTGGGGCTATCCTCCGGGTATCGCACTCGTGGATGGGGCCTACCCGATGCGTGCCTGCGAGTTCATGGCGGCCCACGAAGTGCGCGGCCGGGGCATGAATCAGTTTGGCATGTCGAGCTGGCAGATCTACCGCTTCTGGCCGGATCGGTGGCGGCTGCCGTTCATGGACATCCATCAGAGCGGGACGCGCGCCGATCGCGACCTCTACCAGTTCGCCCAGGTCGACGATCGCGGTTGGAAGACGATCGACGAACGCCACCACTTCGACTACGCCCTTCTGATCCGTGTCCAATACCCGGCCGACCGACTCCTCGACGCGCTCGATGCCGACACCGCGTTCGCGCTGGTATTCAAGGATGATGCGGCAGCTCTGTACGTGCGGCGGGCGGGCTCGTTGGCTGCGGTTGCAGAGCGGTTTGCATACCGTCGCGTTCCCGCAGGCAATCGGGCGCTCGGGGAACTGGGCAGGAGAGTCGCGCGCGACAGCTCGCTTCGCGGTCCGGTGAAAGCAGAGCTGGATCGCGAGATTACCGAATCTCCCTGGCATGGTCAGGCGAAGAGTCTCGAGGCCAACCTCGCGTTGCTGATTGCCGATTGGTCGCAGGCGCGCGTGCTTCTCGATAGCGTGCAGGCGATCGACGACCATCGTCCACGCCTGTTTCTCCGGTTCGGCCTGATCGATCTGGTCAACGGCCGCCCGCGGGAGGCGCTCCGGCAGTTCGCGAAGGAGCAACAGAGGAATGGTCACTCCGCCGAAGCGGAGCTGGCCGAAGGCCGCGCGTGGGCGGCGCTGGGGAATCGCGGCCGGGCGCGAGCGGCCTATCGACGCGCGCTGAAACTGGATGCCGGATTCCAGGAGGCGGCCGATTCCCTGGCCGCGCTCGATCGGCAGGGCGGCTCGTGACCAGGGCACGCTGGGCGGCGCCGCTC
>DATKAB010000170.1 GCA_035498555.1 Candidatus Sulfotelmatobacter sp. | reverse complement strand
CCACGACACCACCGAAGTGTTGAACGAGAGGTCGTTGATGATCGCGTACGAATGGGTCGGTCCATGCCAGACGATGCCGTTCACGTCGCCGCCCAACTCGCTTTCGCTGATCGCGGTGCCGAGCGAGCGGAAGTGCACGGGGTCGATCCACTCGATGCCGCCATCGAGCGCCCCGAAGGCGCCGGCGCAGCCGATCAGCAGCCGTGACGTCGCGCGGTCGAACTGGAATTCGGTGAACGGATTCTTGCGTTCGAGCCTGATCGCCTGCTTGCCGGGCAACAGCGGGTCGGTGTCCACCACCGTGTCGGCCACGGCATCGATCACCGCAACCAGGCTCGAATCGGTCGGCGTGAAGCCGGCGTTCTCGTTCAGGCGCTGGAGGGCCACGAACACGTACTTGTCGACGCGGATCACGTGCCCCATCTCGGGGAGCCCATCCGCGTCTGCGAACTGGGCGAGCGAGATGGTGCCTGGCGAAGTTCCGTCCTGCGGGTTCAGAATCAGCAGGTCGGCGCTGGCATAGCGCGTCACGTAGGCCTTGGTCGGCGTGACGAAGCAGATGTCCTGCGGGTTCGAGCCGTTGCCCGTCGACCACTGGTGAATGGTGTTGAGCGTGGTGCCATCCACCACCTGGATATTGTCGCCGCCGAAGCGATTAACGATGTAGAGATTGCCGTCGAACCAGCGCTCGAACGCGTCCGCGCCGGCCGGCTGAACGTCGGGAGTGCAGGCGCGGGTGTCGAGATTCACCACCGACAACGAGCCGTTCGAGACGTCGGAAGTCAGCACGAAGGCTCGCGACTGCGCCGCGAGGGCGGGACCGAAGCCCAGGGTCAGAGCGAGAAGCGGGAGAAACGGGACGGCATGACGAGGACTCATGGCTGTTCTCCTGAGTTCGGGCCCGATCCCGCCGGATCGTGGCGCCAGTCGAGCGAAAGGAAGACGGATCGGCCGGGCAGCGGATACCCGGCCACGTCGTACGCGATCTGATCGGTGAGATTGCGAACGTCGAGCGAGAGGCGTAGCGGCGCACCGCTCGGGACCAGTGACAGCGCCGCGTTCCACAGCGTGCGACGGGGCACCCGCTGGCGGTTCGAGCGGTCGGTGTAGTCGGCATCCAGGTCGTGAACGCCGAGCGAGGCTCGGAACATGCGCCAGGGCATGCTCAGCGTGGCGTCCAGCTCGCGATCGGGGCGCAGCGGAATCTTGCGGCCGTAGTAGCCCGGCGCAGCGCCACGATCGCGCGCCGCCTGCCAGGTGCCGGCACCCGCAAGCGTGGCGCCGCCCGGCAGCGTGAGGTCGGCGCTCAGCTCCTGCCCGCGATTCACCATCTTCGAGATGTTCATCGCGCGCACCGCGTTGGCGCTGGCCTGGACGAAGCCGATCAGGTCGTCGGCTTGCGTGTCGAACACCCAGCCGTCGAGCGCCGCGCGCACTCCGGCGAACCCACCGTGCCAGGCGACGCCGGCATCACGTGTCTCGACCCTTTCGGGCGTTAGCGCGGTATTGCCGAGCACCGTGCCCTGATTGCCGAACAACTCGTTGAAATCGGGCGCACGCTGCGCCGAGGTCCAGTTGGCGCGCGCGGCGAGGCCGCCGAGCAGCTCGAGGCGCGCCCCGAGCTGCGGCGTGACCAGCGCGCGCGACACGTCGGTCGCGCGCACCACCGTGCCGATGGGCACGGTGCGCAAGTGGTCGTCGAGCTGCTCCCAGCGCCGTGCGCCATGCAGCACCAGTCGGTCACCGATCGGACGCAGCTCGAGATCGAGGGTGGCGCCGCGCGTCCAGCGCTGGCTCTCGGGTGGCGAGGGCAGCGCGGCGTAGGCGTTGAAGAGATCGGCGACGTCCCGCCGCACGCTGGCCTGCGCCTGCAGCACCAGCGGCAGCCGCCTCTCGGGCCGGCCGATCTCGAACATCGCCACGTCGCCGCGCGTGCGGTCGCTCGTGTCCCATCGCCCGACCCCGAGTTGACCCCGCGTGTCGGAGAAATGCGAGTTCTGGGCATCGTGCGCCCCGACCATGCGCAGCTCCGGCTCCCAGGCGCGCGACGCGCGTGAAAGCGACATCGAGGTGCGCGACCACTCATCGCGGAGCCGCGGGTTGGGCGCCGGCACACTGGCGAGCCCCGAGACTCCGCGCGCGCGATGAAAATAGAGTTCGCGCAGATCGAGCCGCCACCGTGGTGCCGGCTTCCAGGCCGCCTGCGCCAGCGCCGTGACCTCGTCACGGCGATTGTTCACCGCCAGGCTGTCGCCGTCGTCGTAAGGATTGAGGTTGGTGCCGTTGCGATCCCAGTAGGTGAAGTTGCCGCGCGTGGTGAAGTAACTGGCGAAGGCACCGATCTCGAAGCGCTGCCCGCGCGCGCCGAGATCCACTTGCTGGCGCCACGACTCTTCGGGGCCGTGCGCGACCAACAGTCCCAGCTCGCGTGCCACCGGTCGTGTCAGCAGATTGACGGCGCCGGCGGGCGAAGAAGTGCCGAGCATCAGCGGCGCCGAGCCGCGATAGACCTGCACGCGGTCCACCGCCGATGCCGGGATCGCCGAGAGATCCACGGTGGAGCCGCCGGCGGTGCCGAGCGGAAGGCCGTCGATCAGGAACGCGGTCTCTCCGGAGGGAAGGCCGCGGATCGAGACGGTGCTGTACTCGCCAAGCCCGCCGTAGTCGCTGGAGTGAACGCCGGCGATCGAGCCGAGCGCCTCGTCGAGGTTGCGCGGTCCGCCCGCCACCCGTTGCAGCGGCGCTTCGCCCGCGGCGGTCGTGGGCATCAATCGCTGCGTGGCGGGCACGCGGTCGGCGCGCACCACGGTGGGCGGCACCGTGAGCACCGGCTTTGCGCCGCCCGGGAGCGAATCGGCGAACGCGGAATCGCGCGCGGAAACCGCCCGCGCCGAGGAATCCGGCGAAGCCGCCAACGCCGCCAAGAGCAGACCCGCAACGATCACGGCGTCTCGCGCGCCTCAATCGAGAGCCCCCTGGCCCGCGGGGAGCGGGCGGAGGGCATCGAGGCTGCGGGACGCCGCTACCGCACGCGCGCCTTCTCGCGAGGCGTGGTGGGCGAATGGCTCCCGGGGCAGGTTTCCTGACTCGTGATCGCGTGATCGCGATCCATCACAGTGGCGGGACCGTGGGGGCTTCTCACCCCTCTTCCCTATTACCCCGCGCCTTGCGGGCACCACCGGGAGATGTGTGACGAATGATGCGCGTGGTGCCGAGAGAGGTCAAGCGCTTTCGATTGGCGCGCATCGTGACATGACCTTAGGATCGCGCGAACCCTCAACGTCGCCGGAGACCGATTGCCCAGCC
>DATKAB010000169.1 GCA_035498555.1 Candidatus Sulfotelmatobacter sp. | reverse complement strand
TCCATGCGCAGCGGCGCGCCGAGCGCGGCGTCGAACCAAGCAGTCGCCGATCCCTCGGAGGTCTCGACGCGATACTTGAGCGCCGGCCGGCCGTCGAGGGATTCGCGGCCGAGCAGCGTGGCGTGAAGCGACGCCGCACCGCGCTCTTTCGAAGAGTCGCGACTCGCGGGATCGCCTCCACCAGGCAACGACTTCCACGAATCCTTCATCGCCATCTTCTGCTCGTGCATCAGCGAGTAGTAGGTCTCCTGCTCGTCGCCGATGTCGATCATGCTCATCTCGTGCCCCTGAGCCGAGAGATCCATTCGCGACCGCTGGTTCGAGATGTAGCGATCGATGACGGCGTCCCCCTGCGGGCCGCTCACGGTCATCTTCACGTGGTACTCGGCGGGTGGCTGCCAGAGGGGAAGCGAATCGAGGCCCGACGGGGGTGAAGCCTGATCGGCGCGGGCCGGGCCTGAGCCGAACGCGGCCAGGGCCGCGATGAGGGCGAGGAGCGTCACGGCACGCGTCATTTCCAACTCTCCGATCGGTGGTGTCGACCGCCGGACCGCGGGTCGGCGGGGTGGCGGCAGGACCCTTCAGCCCAGACGCGCAGCCGGAGCCGTAGCCGGCTCGGCCGCGGGCCGGAATTGACCGGGACCTGAAGCTCCCGGCGAGGAAGCTCTGTCCGGGAGGCCTTCCGGCCGATTACTCTGTCGAGACTATCCTCGGGAGGGCGTTCGATCCACCATGCGATGCCTGTTGCTCCTTTGCACGGTGACCGCTCTTGGTATTGTGCCGCCGGCGAGAGTGGCCGTGGCGGCGGGGGAGACCGCGGTGGCTTCAGCCACCGCTCCGCCGCCGGCGATTCCCGGCTTGCCCGCCTCGCTAGGCGCCCCGCTGCCCATCTGTCCGGCGCCCGGGACCGCTACTGCCAGCTTCACCTGAGCGCCGGCCTGGGTCCCGTCGGGACCCATCGTCGCTCCCGAGTGGGGGCTGATCCACATGCAGCGCGAGCTCTGGGATCCCGTGGATCCGAGGCAACTCGGCTCGCTCAGCGCCGACCTCCAGTTCCGTGTCAACGGCGAGGTCTATCGTTTTGCCAATGAACGCAATCTTCGCCGATTCATGCTCGCCCCGACGCGCTGGTGCGGGCCGGTCCGCGATCCCGTCAGCGGTCGAGTGTTCCAACCGCATTCGGGATCGGCGGAGGCCTACTGGATCGGCGGCCCGTACTACTTCGAGAACGACTCGACCAAGGCGCTGTTCGTGAACGATCCGCACCGCTACGAGGTCATCCGCAGAATCTAGCTCCAGTAGACCGCGCCTCACGCGGTCATGATGACCAGCGTCTTCACCTGGCGGAACTGCTTCGCGTCGGTGATGTGCAACTCCATCTTGCCGTCCAGGCCGGGCGTCAGCTGGTAGCTCGACGCGGGTTGCGAACTGATCACGCGGGCCTTGGCGCTGCCGATCGGCACGATCGAGCTCTGATCGGTGTCGAGGGGCGTGAGGGCACTGTCCTTCACCGCCGGCGAAGCCTGAAGCGTCTTGCCCATGCCGAGCACGCCGCCGGTCGCAACCACGGCGCCCACCTTGGTCAGCGCATCCTTGGAGCCGACCACGTAGTAGATCGTGGCGTTCTCCCGGCGCTTGTCCTCGATGGTCTGCTCGCGCTCGCGCAGCGTCTGCTGATTCTCCTGCACGGTGTTCTCGAGTCCCGCGACCTGGTTCGAGAGGTTTTCGACGCGGCTGGTGAGCTCGGCGACCGCCTGCTCCTTCTCGGCCACCGACTGTTTGAGGTTCGCGACCAGCTTCTCGAGCCCGGCGATCCGATTGCCGCTCAGGCGCAGGCTGGCTTCGAGCTGCCGGATCCGCTGCTTGCTCCGCGCGATGCTGGCGCGCAGCACGGCGATGCGATCGAGCGCCTCCTGGCCGCTCGGGCCGTTGAGGCCCTGCTCGGTCTGGAGGTCGCCGGTGCGAACCGCGACATTGGTGTCGCCGAGCGAGATCGCGTTCAGGCTGTCCTGGATCGAGGCGATCGCCTCCAGAGTCTGGCTGTAACGCGACTGCACCTCCTCGTGAGTGGCCTTCAGCCGGGCGAAGTCACGCGTGGTCTCGCGGTAGCGGAGGAGGAGAACGGTGGATGCGGCCGCGAACAGCACAACGGCGGCGATCAGGACGGATGAAAGGGACTTGCGCATGGTGGTGTCTCCTGGCCACTGGCCGAGTCGTGCGAGCTGGGTGTACGGCGCTGCGGCGAGCAGCGAGGCGTCCGAGGGGATCGGCACCGGGTTCGGCCGCGACCGGAGGCGAGTCCGGTCACTGTCGGACCTTCGAGGAGATCGTACCCCACCTGCACCTGTTCCGGACGGGGAATTCGCGCGACGGAATCGAAATTAACGGGAACCTTGCGTGGCAACCGCAAGGCTAGAGGCCGCGGTATCCCATGCGGATGGCGATCGAGCGCACCGTCATGCCGTCGCGATTCATCGAGTAGACTTCGACTTCGGCCAGCAGCCGATCGCGCAGCGATGGCTTGAACTCGTAGCGCGTTCCGACGCTCCAGATCGGTCCCCATCCGTTGGTGGGATGCAGATCGATGACCTGGCCGGTCACGAGATCGGTGTAGCTCAGCGTGCCGTAACCGTTGTTGAAGTAGGCGACGCCGTACCCGCCGTCGAACCAGAAGTGATTCCACACCCGCAGCGCGGCTCCCGCCAGCGCATTGCCCTGCCAGCCGTGCCCGTAGTCCTGGTTCACCGGGTAGGCGATTCCATCCTGGTAGAAGATGTCGGGCTGAGTGGAGGGATAGTCCTGGAACTCGATTCGCCCGCGGAGCGCGACCCGATCTTCGAGACGTCGATCACCGCTGACACCCAGAACGATGCCGGCGTTGTAGCGCTGGCGAACATCGGACGGCGCGTTGATCCAGCCGATGCCGCCGTGGAACCACACCTGTCGCGGTCCGTTCAGCGAGAGCAGGCTGTCGGCGTGGGTGGGTCGATGAGGCCCGGGCCCATAGCCGCCACCGGGGTGCATCTGCGCGCCGGCCCGCGAAGCGAAGGTGATGGACAGGACGGCCAGCGAGGCAGCGACGACTCGACGCATGGAGAGAGCATAGGAGAGCCTCGCACTCCTGTCATCGGCCCGGCCACTCGTGACCTGCCGGGCGGCGATCAGGCGGTGACCGCCGCGGTGGCGCGCCTGCCGCGCCGGACTGCCCGTCTCGTCACCAACGCCAGCGCCGCGCAGAACGCGAACGCTCCGAGCGAGAGGTAGAAGAACAACAGACGAGGCCGGTCGTAGAGATACGGAGTCAGCGCATCGCGGTATCCCTGCTCGCCGAGTAACCAGCGGAATGCGCTTCGCCAGGCCGGAGGCAGTTTGTTCCAGCGGATGTGGCTGACGTTCGTGAAACGAAAAGGATAGTTGGGGTAGCGCTCGAAGATCTGAGCAAAGATCGTCGAGTCGCCCTGGATGTCCGCGAGCGTCGCGAGTCGCCCGTCGTGGGTTTGCCACACCATGCTCGAGTCACTCGGGGACAGCACCACCCAGCGCCCGTTCGAACGGTACTCGAGCATGGTGTGGCCGCCGCCCTTTCCATTCATATCGTCGAGAAGCTGGAGTTTTCGCGATTGGATGTTGGCCTGCTCGAGGGCCCGAAGCATGACTCGGGACATGGTGCCACACGGCCCAAACGACGGGCTGCCGAACGTTCCATAGATGCCGTGTGACAGGCTCACCGAAGAGGTGACGTTGAAGAACGAGGTCGCCTCGAGCCGTTCGTAGATGGGGAGGCTCGCGGCGTTGATCGCGTTTCCCGTGCGCCGAAACACCTCGCGTGACAACGCCATCGCCACGGCGTCGGTGTCGGCCGCCGGCACGCCGCGAGTGGCCTGATCGACGAACTGGCCGATGATCCGGTCGCCCTCGCGGACCTTGCCGTAGAAGAACAACGACGCGACCGCGAACGCGGACGCGAGCACGACGAATGTGGGGTACGCGAATCTCATCGTCCTGCGCGCTGCCTTCGTTTCCAGTCACGGCCTGGCCGCGCGAGCGGGTCGGCGAAGCGCGTGGCTCGTCTGCATCCATGGCGATGCGCCATGGCGGGGGATTGGAGTCCCAAGGGGATGGCGGCCGCTAGGCGGACTCGGCGCCGGTTGAGGGTGACTCCGGGACGTACGGCCTTCAAGCTCCAAGCATACCGGCGCGCCCGGGTCGGGCTCAAGCGCTCGGAAGCCCCGGTCGTGGTGGGAGCTTGGGAAATCTATTGCAGAACTATGACAAGGCCCGGGCTCCGGGCCGCCTTTCGAGGCGCGGGGGCCGTTGGTGCCGGAGGCGGGGGTCGAACCCGCACTCGGTTTGAGCCGAACCGGATTTTGAGTCCGGCGCGTCTGCCAGTTCCGCCACTCCGGCACGCGCAGAGCGCCGAACGCTAGCAAGAAGCTCGCAGGCCGTCC
>DATKAB010000168.1 GCA_035498555.1 Candidatus Sulfotelmatobacter sp. | reverse complement strand
GCGCTATCTCGCTTCCAAATTCGGCGACTCGCTGGATGCCGCCGAGCACGCGATGAAGAAACTGGCGGGCTCGTTCACGCCCAGGGAATTGGCCGCGCGTGCCTACGACCTCTACGAGGCGTTCCGCCCCGCGATTCCCGCCGGCGTGCGCGGCTGGGGAGCGAAGGGCGCCCTGGATCTGGAGAAGGTGACCCGACTATCGAAAAAGAAGGGCGGCTAGGCCGTGTGCTAACCTGCCGCGCATGCTGGTTTCGCTCTGCGCGCTGATGCTGCTCGCCGCCGGCGCCGCGCCCCCCAAGCCACCGCCCGCATCCGCACCCGCCGCCGCGCCCGAGACCGTGTCGACGGCGCCGGCCATGCCCGACACGCTGGTGCCGAGCTTCTGGCTCACGCGCGCCGAGCGCACTCGATACCGGCAGACCGCCGACTACGACGAGACCGTCCGCTACTGCAAGCAGATGGAGGGCGGCTCGAACTGGATCCGGTACACGACCTTTGGCCTGAGCGGCCAGGGCCGCGATCTGCCGCTGCTCGTGGTCTCGTCCGACCGCGCCTTCACGCCCGAGGCCGCGCATGCCACCGGCAAGGTGATCGTGCTGATCCAGAACGCCATCCACTCGGGCGAGATCGAGGGCAAGGACGCGAGCCTCGCGCTGGTGCGCGACCTCGCGGTGCTGCGCAAGCGCCCCGGCCTGCTCCAGCACGTGATCCTGCTGGTAGTGCCGATCTTCTCCGTGGACGCGCACGAACGCCGCTCGCCCTACAACCGCATCAACCAGAACGGGCCCGAGCAGATGGGCTGGCGGGCAACGCCGATCGGGCTCAACCTGAATCGCGACTACGTGAAGCTCGAAGCGCCCGAGATGCGCGCCCTGATCGGCAACGTGTTCACCAAGTGGTGGCCGCAGGTGCTGGTCGACGATCACACCACCGACGGCGCCGACTATCGCTACGACGTGACGTACGCTTTCAACTTCGGCGCGGGCGTTCCCGCCCCGCTCGATCGCTGGCTCGCCGAGGCCTTCGAGGGGCGCGTGGTGCCGCGCCTCGAAGCGCTCGGCCACGTGGTCGCGCCCTATCTCGAGTTCCGCTCCGGCGACGATCCCGCCAGCGGCATCGTCTACAACAACATGCCGCCCCGCTTCTCGCACGCCTACGCGCCGCTCCAGAACCGCATCGGCATCCTGGTCGAGACCCACATGCTCAAGCCCTACGGCGTGCGCGTGAAGGCGACCTACGATCTGCTGGTGGCGCTGCTCGAGGAGCTGAACGCGCGCCCGGCCGAGGCAGAACGCGCCGTGGCCGACGCCGAAGCGGTCACGATCGCGCGCGCGAGCGCCACCGACCCCGCGCAGCGCATGGTGGTACTGAAGAGCGACACCACCTCGAAGCGCGAGCCATTCGAGTTCAAGGGCTACGAGACGCGCTGGGAAGCGAGCGACATCTCCGGCGGGCGCGTCGCCCGCTACAGCCACGTGCCGCTCGACACCCTGGTGAGCATTCAGCGCGAGGTCGCCGCCACGCTCACCATCCGCCAGCCGGCGGGCTATCTCATTCCCCAGGAATGGACGGTGTGCAAGGACCGCATGGACCTGCATGCCATCCACTATCGGCGCTTCGCGAAACCCTGGACCGACACGGTCGAGGTGCAGCACGTGCTCGAGTGGAGCAACGACCGGCTTTTCGAGGGCCACCATCCCACTCAGGTGAAGCGCGTGGCGCTCGAGCATCGCCAGCGCACCTACCGCCCGGGCGATCTGTGGGTCCCGCTCGATCAGCCGGGCGCCCGGGTGGCGATCGAGCTGTTCGAGGCCCAGGCGCCGGACGGCCTCATGGCCTGGAACTACTTCGACACGGTCTTCCAGAAGGTCGAGTACGGCGAGAGTTACGTGGTCGAACCGCTGGCGCGGCAGATGATGAGCAAGGATCCCGCGCTGGCGCGCGAGTTCCAGGCGAAGGTCGCGGCCGACACGGCGTTCGCGCGCGATCCGCGGGCGCGTCTCGATTTCTTCTTCCGCCGCTCGAACTGGGCCGACCCGCTCCAGGACGTCGATCCGATCGCCCGCGCGCTGCGCGCTCCGCCCGAATCGGTGCTCCAGCCTGCCAAGCCGTGAAGCGCCGCGCACGCGCGTGACCTGGTCGCCGGACCGCTCGAAGATCTTCGCCACCGCGTTCCTGCGCGCGGTCGGCACCGGCATGACCGGTGTGCTTGCCGGGCTCTACCTCGCGAGGCTCGGGCTCTCGGCCTCGCTCGCGGGGCTCGTGATCTCGGCCGGACTCGGCGGCGCGGCGCTCGCCTCGCTGCTCGCCACCACCTCCGCCGATCGCTTCGGGCGGCGGCGATTCCTCGTGGCCGTCTCGCTGTGCGGGGCGATCGGCTGCCTCGCCATGCTCGCGGCCCACGCCTGGGTCGCGATCCTGCTGTTCGCGGCGTTCGGGATGCTCAACGGCATGGGCCGCGATCGCGGCGCCGCGCTGGTGATCGAACAGGCCATCCTGCCCGCCACCATCACCGACGCCGAGCGTACCCGCACCTTCGCCTGGTACAACGTGACTCAGGACGCGGGGCACGCGATCGGCGGCCTGATGGCGGCCTCGCCCGCGCTGGCGCGCCAGGCATTCGGCTGGGACGAGTTGTCCGCGCTGCGCGCCGGACTGGGAGTGGCGGCGCTGCTGACCGCGGCGGCGCTGATCTTCTATCCACGCCTCTCCGCCGCGGTCGAGCCGGCGGAGCCGCGCGCGCGCATCGCGGTCGCGCCCGAGACCCGGCGCCTCCTGTGGCGCATTTCGTCGCTGTTCGTGCTCGACAGCCTGGGCGGCGGGTTCCTCACCGCTTCACTGATCTCGTGGTTCTTCTTCCGCCGCTTCGGCGTCGGCGAGGGCTCGCTGGGGCTCCTGTTCTTCGCGGCGCGGATTCTCAATGCCGTGTCGCACCTCGGCGCCGCGTGGCTCGCGAAGCGGATCGGGCTCGTCAACACCATGGTCTTCACCCACATGCCTTCGAGCCTGCTGCTGGTCACGGTGGCGTTTGCCCCGAGCTTCCCGATCGCGGCCGCGCTGTTCCTGCTGCGTGAAGGCCTGGTCGAAATGGACGTTCCCACGCGCCAGAGCTACGTCATGGCGGTGGTGCGACCGGAAGAACGCACGCTCGCCTCCGGTGTCACGCACCTGGTGCGCATGGCCATGTGGGCGATCGGGCCGGCGCTCGCCGGCTGGTCGATGCAGGCGTTCTCGCTGGGCGCCCCGCTCGGCATTGCCGCCACCATGAAGATCGCCTACGACTTCCTGCTGTGGGGGGCGTTCCGCCACGTCCGGCCGCCCGAGGAGCGGATCGCAGCCCATTGAGCCGGTGCCTGCGGCCGAGCCATCCGGAGGACACTGGCGCCCATCCCCAGGGTTGTGGAAAACGCTGAGAACCCCATGCCTTTCAGGCCATTGGGCGACCCGGGGCGCGGTGGACAACGCGCGAGTGTGCGCTGGCGCAAGTCCGCGAGCGCCAAACAAATCCACCGGAGACGCGCGTTTACAGGTTGTTCACTTGGGAGTTGCCGCCCGCGTTGCTAGGCTTGTGGCGTCTGTCGGGTGGATTGAAGCTGCCCATCCGACGCTGCGCGGCGGCCCCCGCCGCGTGAACTCGCCCCACACCAGTTCTGGATCATGCGAATCGTACTCTTCCGACATGGACCGGCCGGCCGAAGAGACGATCGGCGTTGGCCCGATGATGGCCAGCGACCGCTCACGCCTCGCGGCATCGAGCGCACCGAGCAGGCGGCGCGCGGGCTCACCCGCGCGCTCGCGCTCACGCGCATCGTGACCAGCCCGCTGGTGCGCGCCACCCAGAGCGCCGAGATCCTCCGTGAGGTCGCCGAACTGAAACGCGAATGCGAGACGCTCGACGCGCTCGCCCCGGGCGGCTCCTATCACGAGGTGGTGGCGCACTTGAAGACGCTCAAGGCCAGCGAGACCGTGGCGCTGGTGGGACACGAGCCCGACATCGGCAAGCTGGCGGCGGTGTTGATCTTCGCCGCGCCGGCACGCAGCCTCCCGCTCAAGAAGGCCGGCGTCTGCGTGATCGATTTCGTCTCGACCGTGAATCCCGGCGAGGGCCGCCTGGTCGCGTTCCTTCCTCCGCGCTTCCTGCGCCGTCGCAGCGGCGCGAAGGCCAGGGCATGAGCGTCGCGCCGGCCGTGCCCGGCGGTTCGTTCGGAGCGCATCGCGCCGACTGGCCGGGGCGGCTGTTCATCGTCGAGGGCATCGACGGCTCGGGGAAGAGCACGCAGCTCACGCTGCTCTCGCAGTGGCTGCGCGCCGAGGGCTATCCGGTGGTGTTCAGTGAGTGGAACTCGTCGCCGATCGTCAGGGCCACCACGCGCCGCGGCAAGCAGCGCAAGCTCCTCACCCCGCTCACCTTTTCGCTGATCCACGCCACCGATTTCTCCGACCGCGTCGAGCGCGAGATCATTCCGTCGCTCAAGGCGGGCGGCATCGTGCTCGCCGATCGCTACGTGTTCACGGCCTTCGGTCGCGACGTGGTGCGCGGCGTCAATTCGCGCTGGGTGCGCTCGCTCTACCGCTTCGCGCCGGTGCCGGCCCAGGCCTTCTACTTCCGCGTGCCGCTCGAGGTCGCGCTGCGCCGCATCCTGTCGTCGCGCCCCAAGCTCAAGCACTACGAGGCCGGGCTCGACCTGGCGCTGCACACCGACGCCACCGAGTCGTACAAGCTCTTCCAGTCGCGCATCCTGCTCGAGTACGAGACCATGGTGCAGGAGTTCGGCCTTCACGTGATGGACGCGACCCTGCCGGTCGAGGTGCAGCAGCGTCAGCTGCGCGCCGAGATCCGCAAGCATCTGCCCAAGCTGCGGCGCGCAAGGAAGGCCGCCCGTGCCTAGATTCAACTGGTATGGCGAGGGCGTGCCGGGCGTCTCGCTCGAAGATCTCCACGGCTGGTTGATCGTGCTCGAGGGCACCGACGGCGCCGGCCGCACCACGCACGTGGATCTGCTCAAGCAGGAGCTCGAGAGCGCCGGCTACGCGGTGGCCGAGACGGGTCTCACGCGCTCCGACCTCGCGAGCCGCGGGATTCGGCGCGCCAAGATGGGCAACACGCTTGGCACCAACGCCTTCAATCTCTTCTACGCCACCGATTTCGCCGACCGGCTCGAGCACCAGATCCTGCCCGCGCTCCGCGCCGGGTTCGTGATGCTCACCGACCGCTACACCTATTCGCTGATCGCGCGCGCGGTGGTGCGCGGCGCCGACCCCGACTGGATCCGACAGGTCTATTCGTTCGCGCTCAAACCCGACGCGGTGTTCTACCTGCGCATCGACGTGCCGGACCTGGTGCCGCGCATCCTGACCGGCGGCGGCTTCGACTACTGGGAATCGGGGATGGACATCCCGATGGGGAACGATCACTACGAATCGTTCATCCGGTATCAGTCGAAGCTGATCGAGCAGTTCGATCGCCTCGCCGCGGACTTCCAGTTCGACACCATCGACGCCACCCAGGGCGTGGACGAGATCCATCAGTACCTGTGGAGCCGGGTCTCCGAGCTGGTCAAGGCCGGCTCACCCGATCCGGAGCGCCGCATCCTCTCGATGCCCTGAGCGCGCGCCGCCCGCGCCCTGGCGCCGAACTCTTCGCCATGTCCGACAGTCCCAGCGCCACCCCGCGACGAGCGCCCCCGTTTCACGTGCTGGCGCGACCGCATGGGGTCGAGCCCGCGCACCTCGCCGCCGCCGATCTCGGCGCGCGGCTGAGCGTGCTGTCGGCGGCGGCGCGCCGGGTTCGCCGCTCGCAGGATTCCGAGGCGGTGCACGATCTGCGCGTCGCCTCGCGCCGGCTGACCGCCGCCATCGATCTGTGGCGGCCGCTGCTCGAGCCGAAGGGTGCGCGCCGGGCGCGACGCCGCGCCCGCAGGCTCCGCCGCGATCTCGCCACGCTTCGCGACCTCGAGGTTTCGGACGCGCTGCTCGCGGAACGCATGATCGGCGCCACGCCCGCCGTCCGGGCGGCGCTCGAGCCGCTACTGCGCGACGGCGAGCAGCGCCTCGAGCGCGAGCGCGCCGACGCCGCCCACGTCGCTTCGCGCCGCCGCGTGCGTCGGGTCCGCGACGCGCTGGAGCGGGCGCTCGGGCGCGCGCCTTCGCCGGCCGCGCCGCTCGATCCACGCGAGCTGGCCGATGACCACGTCCGTGCCACGCGCGAGCGCGCCACGCTGGCGCTCGAAACCGCCTGGATGAGCGGCGAGGACCGCGCGCTCCACGCCGCGCGCATCCGGGTCAAGCGCTGGCGCTACGCGATCGAGTGCCGCGCGGCGCTGATTCCGGCGCACGAGCGCGCGGAGCCCCCGGCGGAACCCACGCCGTCACCAAACGACCCGCAGGTCGTCAAGCGCCTGCGGCAGCTCCAGGATCTCCTCGGTCGGATTCAGGACCTCGCGGTGCTGCGCGAGCGCCTCGAATCGGCGGCGCGCCGCGCGGCGCTCCATGCGCGGCCCGCCGAGGCCGCGGCGCTCCAGAGCGTGGTCGTGAAGCTCGCGCCCACGCGGGCGCTGGCCGCGGCCGAGGCTCAGCGCCTCTCCACCACCTTGAGCGCCGGCGCCGAGGGTCGCGCCGGAGTCTGAGGCTGCGGCCGCGCCGGAGAGGCCGCGGCCGGCGCGACCGCGGGCGTCTCGGCACGTTTCGGCTCGGGGGTTGCGCGCCGCGCGAGGTCGGCGGCGCGATCGAGCCGCACCGTCACCGAAGCGGGATGCTTGCGGCTGCCGATCCGCTCGGCGAGCAGCCCGAGACGGCGCCGCGCCGCCCACAGTTCGAGCTTGGCATCGCGCCGCGCCGTCACCAGGATCGAGAAACGCTCCCCGCGTCGAGCCACGCGCAGGCTGCGGATCAGCTGGTAGTGGCTGCGGTCGAGTCCCTCGGCGATCCGCAGCAGCGCCGCGAGCCAGCGCACGGTGCGGCGCGTCTTCTTCCGCAGGTCGCGGAATTCGCGATCGCGCTTCTTCGGCCGGCCCTTGCCGTGGTAGCGCGCCACGCACGCGATCGCCTCGACTTCCTCGCGCGAGAGTCCACGCAGGTTGCCGTTGCGAATGATATAGCCCGAATGCTCGGCGTGGCCGTCGAACGACACCACCGAGCCCACGTCGTGGAGCAGCGCCGCGTAGTGCAACAGATCGCGGGTCTCGGGCGGCAGTTCGTGCACCGGGCGGAAGCCGTCGTAGAGCGAGAGCGCGAGCCGCGCGACGTGCGCCGGGTGCGGTCCGCTCGGCCCGAACTTGCGCAGCAACTGCACCACGCTGCGCATGCGCAGGTCCTCGAGGGGGGCGAGCTGAGTGACTTCCTCGGCGTGGTTGGCGATGTAGTCGATCACCAGGCCTTCGCGCACCCCGAAATCCGAGACGATCAGCCCGTCGGCGCCCAGCTCGTCGAGCACGTGACGCAGCACCATCGCGCCCGGCAGGATGATCTCGGCGCGATGGGCATCGAGTCCGGGCAGCCGCTCGCGCTGGGCGATGCTCAGGCGCGAGAGTCGCTTGACCTGCCGGTCCACCGCCGCCAGCGACAGCGGGTAGCCGTTGATCTGCGGGATCGCCGCGCCGTGCTCTTCCCAGTGGGCGAGCTGAGCCAGAGCGTGGATGGTGCCCGACGAGCCGAATACGCGCCCGGGTTCGAACTCGGCGACTCGGCCCAGCGCGGCGCGCGCCTCCCGGCGCAGGTGGCGCCGCAGGCGTTCGAGTTCGCCGCGCGTCGGAGGATCGGAGAGCGGCAGCAGCTCGGTGAGGCGCAGCGCGCCGAGCGGCGCGCCGGTCGAGAGTCTCAGCTTCTCCGCGTCCCCGACCACGAACTGCACGCTGCCGCCGCCGATGTCCACGATCAGCGACGGCGCGGCGCCGATCTGCAGCGCCTCCTTCACCGCCAGGTAGATGAGCCGGCCTTCCTCCTCGGCCGGGATCACCCGCGGCGTGACCCCCGAAGCGGCGCGCGCCGCCTGGAGCAGCTCGCCGCCGTTCTGCGCCTCGCGTACCGCCGCGGTGGCGGTGCAGAGGATGCGGTCGGTCTGCAGCCGGCGGGCGAGCTGAACGAAGCGCGCCAGCGATTCGACGCTGCGGCGGATGGCCTCGCGGCGCAGGCGATGGCCCGAGAACGAGCCGCGCCCGATCTGCACCACGTCGCGCTCGCGATCCACGACCTCGATCGCGCCGACGCCGATGGCGTCTGCGATCACCATGTGGATCGAGTTGGTGCCGATGTCGATCGCCGCGATTCGCAAGGGTGAGCAGGCCTCCCGCCGCAGTATCGGCCGCGCCGCGGCCGGAACTCAAGCGCCGCCGTGACAGGTTTGCAATCCGCACGGGCGCGCCTTCCCGAATGCATCGAACCGCGGGCGTTTTGGGAGCATCGGCGCCACGGGTGTGGCGCCCCAGCCGCGATCGCCGTGGGCCAAATCGAGTTGGCCCGCGCGAAGCCCGCGCCGCGGGCTCAGGCATGCGACTTGATACTCCCTACGGCGTCGAATCCCGATTTCCATCCCAGGTGGAGGAGCATCATGCACCCGGCTTCCAGGCGCACCGTCAGACTCGCCGATCGCGCGCTGATCGGCGGCGTGGTTTTCATCGTGGCCCTGCTGCTCGGCATGGAGATGGCGCACGCCGCCGAGATCATCCCCGCGGTCGGCGTCTCGCGTAACGCCGACGGCAGCGGCAGCGCCAAGCTCTACACCGGCCTGTCGGTTCGCACCAGCATCATCCCGATGGTCAAGGCCGATCTCGGCGTGGCGTATCACACCGACGAGGTCAACGCCGGGGTGTTCACCACCAATGCCACCACCTGGCCGGTGACGCTGTCGGCCTGGCTCGCCCCGATCCCGTTCGTGTACGCGGGCGGTGGCGTGGGCTGGTATCACACCAGCTACTCGATCCCGGGCGCTCCGGGCTACGCGGCCGCGGCGGCCACCAACACCACGTTCGGCACTCACATCGGTGGTGGATTCCAGATGCCGCTGGTGCCGATGCTGTCGCTCGACCTGAACGCGCGCTACGTGATGCTCAAGAAGTCCGACGACTCGAACCTGCCCAGCAACTACGATCCCAAGTTCTGGAGCACGGCGCTCGGCCTCGCCATCAAGTTCTAATCCCTCGAAGGCGCGAAGCCGCCGGGTCGCGAGATCCGGCGGCTTCGCTATTCCCAGCGCTCGCGCACCGCGCGCGCGTAGGCCTCCCAGTAGGGATCGGGCTCGGGGTGCGTGAGCTTGACCACCTTGCCGTCGGGCTCGGTGAGCCAGAGCATGCCCTTCCCGTCGACCACCTCGCCGACCTCGGCGGCGGCAATGCCCTCGTCGGCCAGCGCCGCCAGCGCCGCCTTCGCGTGCTGCGGGCGCACCGCGGCGATCAGGGTGCCTTCGGACAGCGACCAGTAGGGATCGATGCCGAACACCTCGCAGGCGGCCCGCGCTTCGCTCGAGAGCGGCAGCGCCGCGCGCGAGACGCGCAGGTCGTGGCCGCACACCCGCGCCAGCTCGATCAACCCGCCCAGCACGCCACCCTCGGTCGCGTCGTGGAGCGCGCTTACGCCGCGATCGCGCACGCCGATGCGCAGGATGGCGACGCAGTCGGCGACCACGCTCACCGAGTCGATCATTTGCCGCGCGCGCGCCATCGCCGCTTCGTCGTCGCCGAGCCGAGCGGCCAGCCGCTTCGGGAAGAGCTGCGCCGCGATCGCAGTGGTCTCGTAGGCGCAGCTCTTGGTGACGATCAGCCGGTCACCGGGCGAGGCCATCGCCGGCGTGAGGTAGCGCACTTCGTCGCCCACGCCGATCACCGTCGCGGCGCCGATGATGGTGAGGCCGCAGCCCTCGTAGCGACCGGTGTGCCCCGCCACCACCGCGACGCCGAGCCGGGTCCATTCGTCGCCCATCGCCCGCCAGTAGATCGCGAGCGTTTCGTCGCTGGTGTCGGGCGGCAGGTTGAAGCACACCGTGACCCAGGCCGGCGGAATGCCGCTGGTCCAGACGTCGGACGCGAGCAGATGGCAGGCGAGCCGCGCCGAGCGCTCGGCACCCAGCGCCGGCACCAGCGAGAGCGGATCGGTCGAGAACACCAGCACGCGCCCGGCGCCGGTGCGCACCACCGCGCAGTCGGCACCGGTACGCGGGCCGATCAGCACCTCGGGGCGCGCCGCGCCCAAGAGCGGGGCGATGGTGGCTTCGAACACTTCGGGCGGAATCTTTCCGGAGGCGGCGCGGGTCGACATGGGGCGCGCAGTCTAGCCGATCGCCGCCGGCGCAGCCGGCCGCGCTAGGAGCGGGCTTCGCCGCCCTCCGGCCGCGACGACGGACCGCTCGGCCCGGCCGGCTCGAGCACTTCGGCGGCGCCGGCCGGCGAGGACGCGGACCCGCCCGCGGCCGCGGCTCCGATCGGCGGTGCCACGAATCCCACGCGCTCGTGAGACTTGTCGCAGAACGGTTTGTTCGCCGATTCGCCGCAGCGACAGAGCGCGGTGCCCGAAGTGACGAGCTTCACGCGACCGTCCGAGCTGACCAGCGTGAACGGTCCCGAAAGCTTGAGCGGACCATTCTCGCGCGCCGCGATCCTCAACGGGCCCGGCGAATCGGCGGGCGGATCGAGCCTGCCGTCGAACACCTCGCCGCGCTCGCGAAAGCGCGCGGCGTTGTGCGAACCGTCGCACCAGGGCTTGAACTGTGATTGCCCGCAGCGGCACAGCGCGACGCGCGTGTCGCGCCCCACCGCCTGGCCGTTCGCGTCCACCAGCTCGATCGCGCCGCGCACCCACAGCGGGCCGTTGCGCCCGACCAGCACGTGATTCTCGGCCGCGGGCTGCTCGGCCGGGCCGCCGTCGTGACGCTGGTACTGGAGCGCCCCGGTCGGGCAGCGCTCGATGGTGCGCGCCACCGCGTCAGCGGTGGCGTTGGCGGGCTCGACCCACGGTTTTCGCCCGACCTCGAATACCGGAGGCAGCCGCATCAGGCATTCGGCGGCGTGCAGGCAGCGCCGCCGGCTCCAGGTGACGGTGATGGCCGGCGATGGAAATTCGTGCGGGTCCGACATGGCGGGCTCCTGTTCCCGCAGCGATCGTAACCGGCCTACATCGGCAGGTCGAACTTGACCACCGCGAAAAACGCGCCCTGCGGATCCTGGATCACCGCGAAGCGACCCACGCCCGGGATGTCGGTGGGCGGCACCATCAGCGCGGCGCCCAGCTCCTTCGCGCGAGTCGCGGTGGCGTCCACGTTGGCGCTGCCGAAATAGGCGAGCCAGTGCGCGGCATGATCCCCTCCCGGCGGCATCGGCATCATGCCGCCGCGACGCTCGCTGCCCGCCATCCAGGTGGTGTAGGCGGCGCCCATCGGCATCGGATCGTCGCGGAATCCCCAGCCGAACGCGCCGCCATAGAATCCCTTGGCCTTGTCGGCGCCGCTCATCGGGGCGTTCAACTGGCACCAGCTGAGCGAGCCCGGCTCGCCGGTGACGCCGAGCCCCGAGTGTTTGGCCGATTGCCAGAGCGCGAACGTGGCGCCGATCGGGTCCTTGCACAGCGCCATCCGGCCCGACTCCATGACATCGAAGGGCTCCTGCAGCACCTGACCGCCGCTCGCCTTCACGCGGCCCGCGGTCTGATCCGCGTTCTCGACCGCGAGGTAGGCGAGCCAGTGCGCCGGAGTGCCCGGCGGATAGTGCTCGCTCCTCATCTGATGGAGCGCCGCCGCGTCGCGCCCGCCATTGCGGAAGATGGTGTAGGTCGTGCCCTCGGCCATCGGCGTCTCGCTCGGCTCCCAGTCGAACAGCTTCGAGTAGAAGGTGCGGGCGGCGTTCTGGTCGGTGGTGGCCAGCTCGATCCAGCAGAAGCTGCCCGGTGCGTGCTGCGTCGTGGTCGCCATGTCGTGCTCCTGGAGGTGGTGCGCGTCCCCGCGCCTCAGTGCTTCCGCGCCTTCGGCCCGCGCGGCCGCGAATCGTATTTCTTGAACAAGCGGGTCTGGCGCGTCTCCATCGAGATCGCCTCGCCGTCGATGAACACCTGCTGCACGTGCGTGGTCACGTCGAGCAGATCGCCGTCGGTCACCACCAGGTCGGCGTTCTTCCCCGGCTCGATCGAGCCCAGCCGGTCGCCGAGCCCCAGAATCTGCGCGGGATAGAGCGTCACGCCACGCAGCGCCTCGTCGCGATCGAGGCCGAACGCCGCCGCCATGCTCGCCTGATAGCCGAGATTGCGCGAGTTCATGGCGATGAACGAAGTGCCGCCATCGGCAATGCAGAAACGCACGCCGGCCGCCGCCAGCTTCGCCGGAAGCGTGAAGCACGCGTCGTACGAATCGTAACGATGGCGCGGCACTTCGAGCGTCGGGTCGCAGATCACCGCGATGTTGCGGGCCTTCAGCTCGTCGGCCACCATCCACGCGTCGGCGCCGCCCACCAGCACGACCTTGGGCAGCTTCTGTTCGTCCACGAACTGCAGCACCGCGTGGATCTGCGCCAGCGTCGAGGCGTGGAAGAACACCGGGATCTCGCCACGCAGGGCCTTGCCCATCGCGTCCCACTTCACGTCGCGATCGTGCCGCGGGATGTTGGCCTGCCCCTCGGCGCCAACCGCCTTCCAGTAGGCGCGCGCGTCGTCGAAGCACTTGCGGATCGCCTCGATCGCCTCCTCGCGCGCCTTCTTCTGCTCCTCCTCCGAGCGCGGCTCCTCGAAGCTCCGCGTGGCGTTCATGCGCGGCCAGCGCACGTTCATCGCGACCGGCGCCTTGAGGGTCATGTCCTCCCAGGTCCAGCCGGCGAGATGGATCAGCGCCGAGGTGCCCGAGATCGCGCCGCCGAGCGGCGTGACGTTGGCGCTGGTGACGCCGTTCACGCGCGTCACCGGAATCAGCTCGCTCTCGGGATTGATTTCGACTTCGGCGCGCACGTTGGGATTGACCTCGCCGATCTCCTGCTGGTCCGCGGTGCCGCGCACGCTCTCGATCTCGAGCAGCCCGAGAATCGTGTTGGCCGACACCATGCCGGGATAGACCTGTCTGCCGCTGCAATCCACCACCTGAGCGTCGGCGGGAACCGCGACGCCCGAGCCCACCGCGGTGATGCGGCCATCCTTCGCCACCACGGTGCCGTTCGCGATCGCCGGACCGCTGGCGGGATGAAGGGTCCCGCCCACCAGCGCCACGGTCGAGGCGCCGGCGGCCGGCGCGAGCAGGGCGGCGACCAGCGCGGCCGCCCAGGCGCCCGACGCGCGGGCGCCGGCCAGACTGCGGAGGCGCGCGCTCATCGCTGCACCTCCGATCCCTCGCTCTGCGATTCGAGGCGCATGCGGCGCTCGGCTTCGCTCATGAACGGCGCCTCGTCGGTGCTGCAATCGTTGCCCGACAGGTCGGAGTTCTCGAGATAGCGCGGCGTCCAGTTGCCGCGGCCGCCCTTGTCGCCGCCCTCCTTCTTCGCGGCGCGCGCCGCGGAGATCAGCGCCGCGCGCTCCTTCGCCAGCGCGTCGCGGCCGGCCAGATCGGCGGCGCGATCGAAGTACTTGCGCCCCTCGATCCAGGTCTGCTCGCACACCGAGTACATCGAGAGCGGCGAGCCCGACCAGATCGCGAAATCAGCGTCCTTCCCCACCTCGAGCGAGCCGACGCGGTCGGCGATCAGCAGCGACTTGGCGGCATTGAGCGTCACGAACTTGATGGCCTCGGCCTCGGGCACGCCGCCGTATTTCACGGCCTTGCCGGCCTCGGTGTTGAGCCGGCGCGCCAGCTCGTCGCTGTCGGAGTTGAAGCCGACGTTCACGCCGCGATCCCACATGATGTAGACGTTCCAGGGAATCGCGTCGTAGACCTCGAACTTGTAGGCCCACCAGTCCGTGAAGCCGAGCCCCGAGGCGCCGTGCGTCGCCATCTCGTCGGCGACCTTGTAGCCCTCGAGGATGTGGGTGAAGGTGTTGATGCGGAAATTGAAGGACTCGGCGAGTCGCATCAGCATCAGGATCTCGTCCTGCCGGTAGGAATGGCAGTGCACCAGGCGTTTGCCGTCGAGGATCTCGCTGATCGCCTCGAGCTGGAGGTCCTTGCGCGGCGGCAGCGGACGCTTGCCCTTCTTGAACTCCGCCCACGCGGCCTGATAGTCGCGGCCGCGAATGAAGGCGTCGCGCATCGTCTGCTCGACCCCGGCGCGGGTCTGCGGATAACGGGTGCTGGGCTGGGAATTCGATTGCTTCACGTTCTCGCCGAGCGCGAACTTCACGGTGCCGGGGGCGGCGGCGAAGATCAGCTGATCGGGCGCTTCGCCCCACTTGTTCTTGATCACCGCGCACTGCCCGCCGATCGGATTACACGAGCCATGCAGCAGGTGCATGATGGTGTTGCCGCTCGCGAGCTGCCGGTAGATGTTGGGGCTCTCGGAGTTGACCACGTCCTGGATCCGCACTTCGCAGGTGACGCTGCGCGTGCACTCGTTGACGTTGCCGAGAATCGCCGAGTGGCTGTGCTCGTCGATGATGCCGGGCGCCACGCACTTGCCGTGCCCGTCGATCACCACCGCACCGCCGGGAGCGGTGAGATTGCGGCCGATCGCCGCGATCTTCCCGCCTTTGATCAGCAGATCGGCGTCGTCGAGGTTGCCCTGCGGGCCCGCGGTCCACAGCGTGGCACCGCGCACCAGCACCGCCGATGCCTGTGCGGGCATCGAGGCGCGGCAGGCCTCGGGATCGCCCGCCACCTGCGGCGCCGGCACGCGCTTCTCCTCGCGCGGCGCCTTCGCTTCCTTCTTGATCGCGCGCCCGGTCACCGCATGGCTGCCCACCCCCTGCGCCACCAGAGTTCCGGACAGCGCGTCTTCGCGCGCGGTCAGGTCGAAGTCTTCGATCGGCCCGCCGCCCTGCCGCGCGGTGAAGCGCAGGCGATGCTCTTCGAGCCGCACCGCGCTCGCGCGAATGGTGTCGGCGCCCACCACCACCTTGACGGTGGTGTCCCGGTCGGCGACGACGACCAGCGAGCCGTGGCCGTGGCCCCAGTCGATCTTCCACTCGCCCTGCGGCGTGGTCTCGTCCTTCTGCGTCTCGTAGCGATTGCCGTCCACCCAGATCTCGCGCACCTTGCCCTGGTCCGAGAACAGGTTGCCGCGCGTCACGGTGAGGTTGGCGATCTTGCCGGGCGCGAGGGTGCCGAGGCGCTGGTCGAGCCCCAGCATTCGTGCCGGGACCGTGGTGACGCTGGCCAATGCCTGCGCCTCGGTGAGGCCGCGGCGCATCGCGCGCGCGACATTGGAGCGGAATTGCTTCACGTCCTTGAGCCCGTTGGCGGTGAGCGAGAACGTGATCCCCGCCTTCGCCAGCGCCGCGGCGTTGCCCGGCGCGTTCTGCCAGTGGCGCAGCGTCTCGGTCTCAACCTCGAGCGCCGCGTCGTCGGTCGAGACGTCGGGCGCGTCGGGGAAGCTGACCGGCACCACCAGCGGCAGCCCGACCTTCGTCACGTCCGCGATCCGCTTGTACTCGTCGCCGGCGGTCAGCACCTGAGCGGCGACCCCCGCTTCCTTCGCGATGGTTCCGGCGCGCAGCACCTCGAGCATGTCGTCGGTCACGAACAGCACCGGCTGCTTGCCCTCGATCACCGGCTGGAGCGCCTCCCACGAGAGATTGGTCTGCGGGCGCTCCGAAGCGGCGGGCTTCTTGGCCCACGCGGCGCGCGCGTCGCGGTACCAGCGCGCGTCGAGGAAGGACTGGCGGATCACGGCGATCGCGCCCATCAGCGAGCCGGGATAGGTGCCGGCCACCGGCTGGAGCGCCATCACCTGCGCGTCGTCCTCGCGCAGCGTGTTGCCGTTGGCCGGGCCGTCGCCGAGCCCGACCACCGCGCTGCGACCGCGCACCACGCCGTCGCCGGGCGCGAGCCGCACCGCGGCGAAGCCGGCGGCGCGCAGCGCCTCGAGTTGATCCTTGCCGAGCCCCGGACCGCGAATCACCTGCACCTCGGGTGTCACGCAGCCGAGCTCGCTCGCCGGCCCGCGCGGCGGCGATGGCGGAGGTGGCGCGCGGCGTCCGGGCGGGCCGGCGGGCGGGGCGTTCGGCATCGGGGCGCTCGGCGGCGCGGGCACCACGTAGGCGTCGATCAACCCGGGATAGACGGTGAGACTCTCGGCGTTCCACACCCGCGCGTCGGCGGGAATCGGAACGCTGGCGCCGACCGCGGTGATCAGTCCGTCACGCATCACGATCGTGCCGTGCTCGATCACCTGACCGGGCGCGGTCACGATGCGCGCGCCGACGATGGCATGAACGCGGGGAGTTTCGGCAAGGGCGAGCGAAGATCGCAGCGGCGAGAGAGCGGCGCCGGCGAGCAGCACGCCGAGCAGCACGGTCCAGGCGCGCCGCGCGCCGCGGAATGGAAAGGCGGTCATCGGGGGGGCCTCTTCATAGTGGGTGTGGGGCAAGCCACGGAGCATGAAGAAGGAATGACGTTAGGGCGAGCGCCGGGCACGGGCAAGACCCTGCCGGGGCGCCCGCCAGGGCCCGCGACCAGCGCCGGGATTCCGGCCGACCAGCGCGGCGGCCGCCGTTCGGATGCCCCGCTCTGTGCAATCTGCACGCGGCCGCCGGCCGGGTTGGGGCGTTTCGAAACGGTGCCCGCCCGGGTGGCCTCGATTCGCAACGGCTTACGGCCGCTCCGAGCGGAATTGTCATGCCTTCTCTCTGGCACAGCGGGTGCAGCGGTACACGCGACCCCGTTCGGCAGGCAAGGCTCGTGGGGCGCGATGCGTGCCGCGTCAGCACGCAGCAGCCGAGAGGAGAGAATCGTGAAGAAGATTTCAGGAATCGTGATCGCGTGTGCCCTGGCCGCGATGGCCGCGGCGCCGGCGATGGCGCGCACCAGCGTGAGCGTCGACGTCCGCCTGGGCAACGCGCCGCCGCCGCCGGTGGTGGTGGTGCAGCACGCGCCGACGACCGTGTGGCTTCCCGAAACGCACGTGTCGGTGGTGAAGGACGAAGATTTCCAGAACGACATGTTCCAGCTGGGCTCGACCTGGTACGTGTATCGCGACGGCTGGTGGTATCGCGGCCGCAACTGGCGCGGCCCTTACACCTACGTCGAGACGCGCTACGTGCCGCAGTCGATCCTGGTGGTGCCGGCCCGTCACTGGCGCCACTATCCGTACGCCGTCGCCGCGCCC
>DATKAB010000167.1 GCA_035498555.1 Candidatus Sulfotelmatobacter sp. | reverse complement strand
GAGCCCATCGCGGCGCTCACGCTCACTCGCAGCGGCGGCATGGCCAACCACGACCTGGCGGGCAATGTCGGTAACAGCGTGCTCGAGCGCTTCCGCTGCACGCTCGACTACGCGCATCACGTTCTCTACCTCGAGCCCGGTAGTCGATTCGCCGAGCGCGAGCACGTGTCGCGCTTCGGCGCGATCATGGTGCGCAGCGGCGAGACCGTGTACGCCGGAGGGATCCTGCGCGGATCGGGCGCCTACGTCGCCGGGCTCAAGTGGTTCGATCAGATCGTCGCGGTGGACGGGAGGCCGCTCGAGAAATGGACGCGCGAGGAGATCGACCGCGTGCTGACCGACGGTCCGGCCGGCGCGGTGCACTCCATCACCTTCCGCGATCTGGTGGACGAGGAGCACACCGTCGACGTCACCCTGACCGATCCCTTGTAGCGCGCGGACTGTCACGCCATCCCTGCTCGAACCGCAGCGCCCTGGCGGTGGCTCGTGGCACTCCGCTCCATGGAGGCGGGCGCCTCACCACTTCACTCGCGCCTCCGGCTTCGAATCACGGAACGGTCGATCGAGCGCGGCGATGAACGCCGGGTCGCGACCGTAGGCGTCGGCGTAGAAGTACGGCTTTCCGTCGGACCGATCGGCCACCGCGGTCCAGTACGTGACCAGCACGGGGAGCCGGCGCGGCAGCGTGATGTTGCGGGTCTGGCCGGTCGCGATCGCGGCTTCGAGCTTCGCCCGCGACCATCTCGAGGAATCGCCGATCACCCGCGCGGTGAGATCCACGATCTTCTCCACGCGGATGCAGCCGGCACTGAAGGCGCGAGCATTCTCGGCGAACAACTCGCGATGGGGCGTATCGTGCAGGTAGACGAAGTGCGGATTCGGGAACATCAGCTTGATCCGGCCGAGCGCGTTGTCGGGTCCCGGCGGCTGGACGATCTGGTTCCCGACCCTCACGAATCCCTTTTTCTCGAGATAGTTCGGGTCTCGTTTCAATCCCGGAATCACGTCGCTCTTCATGATCCCCGGCGGAATCGTCCACGAGGGGTTGAGCACCACGTAGGTCATGTCGGCGCGAAAGATCGGCGTTTGCGTGTAGGGTTTCCCCACCACGACGCGCGAGCTGAGCTGCACGCGCCCCGCATCGACGTAGAGCGCCCGAAACGCCGGAATGTTGACCACCACCAGCCGTTCGGGCAGATCGTGCAGCAGCAGGCGGCCGCGCTCGAGCGAGATTCGCAGCTGCTGGACGCGCGCCGTGGCCGAGACGTTGAGCGCGCGGATCGTGGCCGCTCCTACGATCCCGTCCGGCGTGAGGCCGTGGCGTTCCTGGAAGCGCTCGACGCCGGCGACCAACAGAGTGTCGTAGGTCGCGACTCCGGTGCGCGGCGCGGTCGCGAGATCGCCTTCGATCGCGAGCCGCGTTTCCAGCGCATCGAGCCGCGGATCGGCCGCGCCGGGCCTGAGCGCCGGTCCGCCGGCGAGACTCTTCCATCCGCCGGCCGATTCGAGCGCGCGATAATGGGCGAGCGCGCGCCTGAGGCTCGCGTACAACCAGTGCGACGGCCGCAGCGAGTCGAGCCCGGCCGCGACCGCGTGCTTCTCGACCGCGCGCTCGAGCGCCTCGACTGGATCCTCGCGCAGCTCGGCCTCTTCGCTCGGCTTGAACTCCCAGTCGGGCTGAAGCGTGACGCGGTCCACCTTGCCGAAGCGCAGGTGATAGGCGAGCCGAATCACGCCATCGGTGGCCAGCAGATCGAGATCGGCATTCGCCTCGGGAGTCCCGGGGGCACGCGAAAGCGCTTCGATTTCCGCGACGTGGTAATCGGCCGGATCGAGTCCATCGGCCTCGCAGCCGCGGAGGGTCGCGAGCAGCTCCGCGCGTGATTTCGCGTCGGGCCACGCCGGCTGGAATCCGCGGCGCTCGTAGAAGTCGGGCAGCACCACTGTCGAGGCGATGGTCTCGCCGCCAATCGCGAGCGGCACGCCCTCGCGGATCTGGCCGACGCGGAGCTGCAGGAGTTCGACCGCGGTGCGCGCACCCTGAGCGTGAGCGGGCGTGATGAGTGAGGCGACGAGCGCAAGCGCGAACAGGAGCGCCGGCGCGAGAATTCGGCGACGGTGGGCGCGGCCATCGGGATGGTTCACGGTCGAGCATTCTCCGGCGCGGGAGCATACTCCACCGATCCCGGGTGGCGAATTCGAGACGCGGCGAGTGACGCTGCTGGCTGCGGGAAGCGTCCGGGCGTCGAAACGTGGCATGATTCGTCCCGTGCGTTCTCCGATTGCGTTCGCCGCGCGGCTGGTCGTGATCGCAACCGCGCTCCCGCTCCCCGCCGCCTCCGCGCCCATCGTCCACGCCGGTGTCACGATCCTGGCCGACAGTGTCGTCGCCCGCTTCGACCCGCTCCGGGCGTGGGGTGCCGCGCTCGACGGCAAGTCGTCCGGCAGGATCGAGCGGATCTACACGCGCGACAACATCGCGGCCATGAACTCGGTGGGGTTCGGGCCGGTCACGTTTCGGCTGCGCACCGAACTCGGCATCGAAGCCTGGCACTGGAATCCCGACGGGCGTTGGAGCGACCCCGCGCACCATCAGGGCTACTGGACGTCGAGCGACCGTCCGGGTGCCCCGATCGCCGTCTCCTACGGCTACCGCCTGCCGCGCCGCGGACGCACCGTGGACGACGCCGACAACCAGGGCTATTCGCGCATCGACGACGGCGACACCGCCAGCTACTGGAAGAGCAATCCCTACCTCGACGCGCGCTACACCGGCGAGCCCGAGGCGCGCCATCCGCAATGGCTGGTGGCGGACCTTGGCGCCGCCCATGCGGTCGATGCGATCCGGCTGCTGTGGGGCGACCCGTATCCGCGTCGCTTCACGATCGAGTACTGGATCGGCGAAACCAACGCGCGGATCGACTACGACCCGGACGGTGAGTGGAAGCAATTCCCGCACGGCGACGTCTCGGCGGGCGCGGGCGGCTCGGCGCTGCTTCGACTGTGCCCGCGGACTCTTCGCACCCGCTTCGTGCGCGTGACGATGTGGAACTCGTCGCACACCGCGCTCGCCGGCGGCTCCGATCCGCGCGACAGCCTGGGCTTTGCGCTGCGCGAGATCGCGATCGGTACGCTCGATCGCGCCGGCCAACTCCACGACGTGGTCCGCCACGCCGCCGACAACGCGCGCCAGAGCTGGATGCTGGTGTCATCCACCGATCCGTGGCATCGCGAATCCGACCGTGATCCCGACACCGAGCAGCCCGGGATCGATCGCATCTTCGCCAGCGGCCTCACCCACGACTTGCCGGCGTTGATGGCGGTTGGCGTGCTGTACGACACTCCCGACAACGCCGCGGCGCTGCTGCGCTACGTGCGTGCGCGCGGCTACGACGTGCCCCGCCTCGAGCTCGGCGAGGAACCGGACGGGCAGCGCGTGACGCCCGAGGATTACGCCGCGCTCTACCTCGAGGCGGCCGCGGCGCTGCGCGCGGTCGATCCGCGCGTGGTGCTCGGCGGCCCGAGCTGGCAGAGCGCCGCGAACGACGAGATGGTGGCGTGGCCGGACCTCGGGATCGAAGGCGGCCGCGAAACCTGGCTGGGGCGATTTGTCGGTGCGCTCGAGGCGCGCGGAGCGCTCCAGCAGCTCGGCTTCTTCAGCTTCGAGTGGTATCCGTTCGACGACCCGTGCCGCGACACCGCCCCACAGCTCGCGCGAGTCCCCTCGATTCTGGCCCGAGCGCTCGAGCGCCAGCATCGTGAGGGATTGCCCGATTCGATCCCGCGCATCATCACCGAGTACGGCTACTCGGCGTATTCGGGGCCGGCCGAGGTCGAGATCTCGGCCGCGCTCTTGAACGCCGAGGCCGCGGCGAGCTTTCTGCTCGCGGGCGGCAGCCAGACCTACGTGTTCGGGGTCGAGCCCGCTTCGCTCGAGAAGAGCCCGCGCTGCGGTCAGTGGGGAAACAACCTGCTGTGGCTGGCCGACGACCGGGGCCGCGCCGCGTATCGCATGCCCGCCTACTACGCGGCGCGCTTGCTCGCCGGCGCCTGGGCGGATTCCAGCGGGGGCATGCACGACCTGGTTCGCACGCGCATGACCGGGGAGCTTCCCGCGAATCGCTACGGGCCGTTGCTGAGCGCCTATGCGCTCCGGCGGCCCGACGGACGACTCGGGCTGCTCCTGATCAACCGCGACGAGACGAGGGTGTGGTCGGTGTCGCCGAGCGTGCTGCACGCGAGCGGCGCGGCGCGACCGCTCGCGGGATCGCTTGCCCTCTGGCAGTACTCGGCGGCGCAGTATCGCTGGCAGGACGCAGGCGCGCACGGCCGCCCGAGCCTGAGCCTGCCGCCCGAACAGCGCGTGATCGATCGCGGGGCGCGACCGGTCTCGCTTCCGCCCTATTCGATCACGGTGATGGTGGAGCGCTAGTCATGGAACGGATCGCCGCGATCGTGATCGGTGCCGGTCAGGCCGGGCTCGCGATGAGCCACGAGCTGACGATTCGCGGCGTCGAGCACGTGGTGCTCGAGTCGGGCCAAGTCGCCGAAACCTGGCGCACGCGGCGCTGGAAGACCTTCCGGCTGGTGAGCCCCAACTGGCTCAATCGGGTGCCGGGCTTCTGGTACGAGGGCCCCGATCCTCACGGCTTCTTCCTCACCCGCGAAATGATCGACTACCTCGAGCGCTACGCGGCATCGTTCCGGGCGCCGGTGCGATCGAGCGTCACGGTGACGGGCGTCACGCCCGCCGAACGCGGCTTCGTGGTGAAGACTTCGCGCGGTGATCTGACCGCCGACCACGTGGTGGTGGCGACCGGCGCGTTCGGTCGTGCGTTCGTGCCGGCCATGGCCGCGGCGCTTCCCGCCGGCATCCATTCGATCCACACCGACCGGTACTGGGCGACCGAGGATCTGCCGCCCGGAGGCGTGGTGGTGGTGGGCTCCGGGCAGTCGGGGCTGCAGATCGCCGACGAGCTGGCGCGCGCGGGGCGCGAGGTGCGGGTGGCGGTGGGCCGTCATGGTTGGGTGCCGCGACGTCTGTGGGGCCGCGATCAGAACCAGTGGCGGCTCGAGAACGGCGATTACGCCTCGGTGGTCGCCAATCCCGAGCAGCCCGCGGCCGACTATCCGTTCACGCCGCTCTCGCGATGGGGAATCGACGACTTCAATCTGCTCACCCTCTCGCGCAGCGGCGTGCACTTCACCGGACGGCTCGAGTCGATCGAGGAGCGGCGGCTTCGTTTTTCGCCGAACCTGCGGAGCCTGGTGCTCGCGGGAGACGACTTCGCGCGCAAGTTCATCTGGCGAATCTACGAGTTCGCGCGCGCGCGCGGCGAGCCGGTGTCCGAGCCAGCGCTCGAAAATGCCTGGGCGCCCGACACGCTGCCGGCCGAGGTCGAGTCGCTCGACCTCGCGGGCGAAAAGATCTCGACGGTGATCTGGGCGAGCGGCTACCGCCAGGACTTCTCGTGGATCCGGGTGCCGGGAGCGCTTTCGGTGGACGGCGCGCCGTTTCAACGGAAGGGTGTTTCGCCGGTCGCGGGGCTCTACTTCGTGGGAATCCATCGCGGCTGGCACGCGGGCGACGGCACCGTGCTCGGCTCGGCCTGGCTGCCCGAGCACCTCGGCGAGGTGATCGCAGGGCAGGGAGATCGGTAGGAGCGCCCCGCTTTCCCGCCCCAGCCGGGACGCTTTCGCAGCAGTCACGACGATGTCCTCGGTCCCATGACCAAGTTCCCTCAAACTGCGGTACATTGCCCGGCGATTACGACCCGCGGCCCGGCGACGCTCCGCACCTGCCACCGCGGCGGGCACACGCCGAAACCTTTTCCGTTGAGGGGGCTCGAGCATGGGTAGACTCTTCGTCTCGCGCAATCTGGCAGTGCTCGTGGCCGCGGGCGCGTTCTGGCTCGCGTCGCCGTCCGCCGCGCAGCCCGCCCGCCAGCCGGCGACCCCGTCGCCTTCTCCGGGCGTCGTCTCCAAGCCGTGGACCGGCGATTTCGACGGCATGTTCGAGCGCAGGTCCATTCGGATCCTGGTGCCCTACAGCCGGACCCTGTTCTACGGGGAAAAGGGCCGCGAGCACGGTCTCGCGGCGGACCTCGCGAAGGATTTCGAGACCTATCTCAATCAGAAGCACGCGAAGGAGCTGGGCGGACGCCGGCTCGCGGTCGCCATCATTCCCACGACGCGCGACAAACTGCTCAGCGAGCTGGTCGCCGGGAGGGGAGACATCGCGAGCGGCAACCTGACCGCCACGAAGAGTCGGATGGAGACCGCGGATTTCGTCGCGCCGACCGAGCGGGATCCCGCGCTCGAGCTGCTCATCAGCGGGCCGCGGGCTCCGGCGATTGCGACTCTTGATGATCTCTCGGGCAAGACGGTGAACGTGCGACAGGCCTCGAGCTATTTCGAGAGCCTGAACGCGCTCAACGACAAGCTTCGCGCCGCAGGCAAGCCCGCGGTGCAGATCGTGACCATGCCCGATGCGCTCGAGGACGAGGACGTGCTCGAGCTGCTGAACGCGGGCCTCTTCGACTTCACGGTGGTGGACTCGTGGAAAGCGAAGCTCTGGGCTCAGACCGCTCCCAACATCAAGGTGCACGATGACATCGTGCTGCGAAGTGGGGGAACGATCGGCTGGGCGATTCGCAAGCAAAGTCCGAAGCTTCGGGCCGAGATCGAAGGTTTCTACAAGACCGCGGCCCAGCAGGGGCTCATCGAGTCTCGCCTCGCCAACTATCAGGCGAGGCTGAAGGAGATCGCGACCACCTATATCGGTCCGGCGTCCAGGCGATTCGAGCAAACGCTCGCGCTGTTTCGAACCTATGGAAAGCAATACTCCTTCGATCCGCTGATGATGGCGATCGACGGTTATCAGGAATCCCAGGTCAAACAGGGTGCAGGCCAGCCGGCGGCTGCGCCACCCGTGTCCCCCAGCGCCGAGCAACTCGCGCAGGATGTCCAGGAGCGGACCAAGTCCATCAACGAGCTGATGAGCAAGAATTTCCCCGACGCCAAGTTCTCGGACATCGACCGCACGTTGTTCACGTTCGCCAGCTACAAGTCGGGCGCCGACAACATCACCCGCATGCGCAAGGAGGCGGAAAGGCGCGGGCTCGATCCGAACCTGTGGTTCAACAATGTCGAGCTGGTGACTGCCGAGACCTACGGGATGTTGAGCACGGCGTACGTTCGCGACATCCTCAAGTACGACGTCGCCTACAAGATCATCAACGGCTCGGAGGCGGCGCAAGCGAAGTAACCGTCGACGGCGTTCGGCTTCGCGCCCTCAGGCCTTCCGAGATTTCGAGCGCTTCGACGCCGTGCGGCCGGATCGGGGCATGCTTTGCTTCTCGAGATTGAGCGCCACGGCCGCGCGGATCAGATCTTTCAGCGCCGCCTCGTTGATCTTCTCTCCTTCGTGGATGTCGATCGCGCGCCGGACGTTTCCGTCGAGGCTCGAGTTGAAGAGCTTTGCCGGATCCCTGAGTGACGCGCCCTTGGCGAACGTCAGCTTGACCACGCTCTTGTAGGTCTCCCCCGTGCAGACGATGCCGTCGTGGGAGAACACTGGCGTACCCATCCACTTCCACTCCTCGACGATGTCGGGATCGGCCTTGTGAATCAGCTCCCGCACCTTGGCCAGCGTCTTCCCGCGCCAGTCGCCGAGCTCCCGGATCCGCTCGTCGATCAGCGCCGGCGCATTCTCGGCCGTGACCGGTTTTCTCATGTTCACCTCCCGCCGGGCGATTCGACGCCAAATTGTTTGCCGTACTCTCCGACCAGGCGCTGCCAGCCGCCGAATTGCATCGCGTCACCCGCGACGATTCGCCCGATCGGCTCGCCGGCGAGGTACTGGTCGAGCACGTCGAAGCAGATATGCCAGCCCGCCGCACCCCAGGCGATGAAGCGGCGATCGATGCTGTGCCAGAGCGTGAGCCGCGTGCCGTCGCCATGGGGCTCGAGCTCCCAGCGCAGGTCGCCGCACTCGAGCACCCGGGGCGCCTCGGCGCGTGTCACCTTCGTCTCGGGAACTGGCGGCGCCCCCGCCCAGGTCAGCTTTACCGGGCCAACGCTCGCCAGATTCCGATCGACATCGTACGGCGCCCATTCGCGGACTTGCGCGGGGTCGGTCAGCGCCTGCCAGACCCTGGCCGGCGGGTGAGGGAGGTCGCGGACCAGGACCAGCGTCCACTGGTCGCCTTCCCTCCGGACCTCGGCGCCGGCGGCGGGGCCCGGCACGTAGCTTTCGCGGGTGGTCATGGTTTCCTTCCTTTCGGGCGGGCGGGTCGTCTGTTGAGTCTGGGTGCGGGCCGGCGCCGCCCACGCTCGGCTCGTTCCATCCGATCGAGGTGGCGTTCGAGCGCATCCACGTGCGTGGCCCAGAAGCGGCGAAAGGGAGCCAGCCATGAATCCAGCTCCATGAGGCGCTCGGGCCGGAGTTGATAGACGCGATGCTGCGCTTCGACACGGGCTTCGACAAAGCCCGCCTCTCGCAGCACGCGCAGATGCTTCGAGACCGAGGGCTGCGGCATCCCGAGCTGGAACTCCAGCTCGCCCACCGATCGCTCGGAGGTGGCCAGCAGGTCGAGGATGGCGCGGCGGTTCGGCTCGGCGAGCACGGCGAAGGCGGATTCCATCCCTCTATATTCCCATTCAGGCATATGCCTGTCAAGGCACTTTGTGGGCGGCCACCGACGGGCAGGGCGGGCAGGGCGGCGAACGCTTCTAGGTCGCGGGCAGCTCGTAACTGAGAGCGAATGGGTATTCCGTCCCGTGCCCGAGAGCCGAAGTGCCGTCCCCGGTCAGGCCGCGCAGCTCCCCGGTCCCCGAGCCGGGGACGACGAAATAGGATTCCTTCGCCACCCCGCCCTCGAACCTGCCGGTGCGCTGGAGCACGAAGCTGCCGGTCTTGCCTGCAAGTCGCGCGACGATCTGCTCGAGCCCGACGACCGCGGCCGAGCCGTCGCTCGCGTACATCATCAGGTACTCGACGCGGCCTTCGCCCTCGAGGTCGCCGGTGAAGGTGCGGACCACACTGGCGCGCGTGAGCTTCGGAGTGTCCACGCCTTCGCGGTAGGGTTTCTCTTCCCAGCTCTTGATCGTGAAGTGTGCATGGGCGATGTGCTTCACCAGGCTACCTCCTTCCGACTGCATTCCACGGCACGTCTCGATATGAATCCGCCACCACCCAGCCTCCCGCCATGATCGCCACCGAAGTCGCGGCCTCCACCCAGTCGTAGGGATTCCGGGTGCCGGCGGCCAGGGTCGGGAGCCACACCAGTACATTGAACAGTCCGATCTGAAATGCCGAAAGCGAGGCGGCGAGCCGGGCGAGGACTCCGAGCACGATGCCGGCGCCGGCGGCGATGAACGTGCCGCCGAAGAACATGGCCCAGAACATGTGCGCCGGCAGCCAGCCCGGCACCATTCCGGCGGTACGCTGGATGAAGGTGAAGTGTGCGATGCCGAAGGGAATCAGGCAGAGCCCGTAGGTCACGCGCGCGCCGCGGATCGCGCGCTCGCCGATCGCGAACCCCAGATGCTTCCGGTCCCAATCGTCGGCGAACCACGCGTACAGCACCCAGGTTGCCGCCACCATCACCGCCGGCTCCGCGAGTCCGTACCAGGAGAGCAGCGCTGCCGGCGCGTGGAGGATCGGTGGCAGCCGGAACACGGCGCACCATGCCAGGAGCAGACCCAGCAGAGTTCGAGCGGCCGGTGCGGCGGTGCGCCTGAAGAGCAGGCCGGCGCCCGAGGAGAGCGAGATGAATCCGCAGAAATACCCGAGCCCGCTTCCCGCCTGGGCCCATTTCGGAATCGGCTGCCAGAGCGCGGTGAGCTGCCCGGTGATCAGGCCCTGGAGTCCGAGGGCGATCAACACCGCCGCGAAGGCCGCGTGTCCCCAGCTCGCGATGCGCATCAATTCACTCCCCCGACCAGGCTGCGCAACGGACGACGCTCCCGCACCGCGGTGACGACCTCCTCGATCGCGGCGCTGACGAACGCGGCCGAAGCCGAATCAGTGACGGCCGAGCCGTGGGTCGCGCCGGGTACGATCTCGTGGATGCTGTCGGTCGAAAGCCGGGCCGCCTGCTCCTGCATCGCGGACCAGCCGCTCCAGCGATGCGCACTCGTTTCGGCGGTGAGCACCGCGAGTGGCCGCGAGCCGAAGCCGTGCGTTTTCGCGGCCTCCGGATTGGTGAGCGGCCCCCAGGCTTCGAGCTCGCGAACGATTCCCATCCACTGTCGTGAGGAAGAGAGATAGGCACTCTGTTCAGCTCGCTCGGGCTCGGGCAGGCGACGGGCGTCGGTGCCGATCAGCGCGACGCCGAGCCGCATGAGACCGAGCCGCGCCGCCCATGGCGCCAGCGGAAGCAGATGGAGATAGGGCCGGACCGGGCGCGCGGCGCCGGTCGAGGAACTGGCGTAGGACGACTCGACCAGCACGGCGCCCGCCACCTCGCCGGGGTAGCGCTCGGTGAAGAGCCGCGCCAGCAGCCCGCCATAGGAATGCCCGACGAACACGAAGGGCGGCTGGAAACCGGCATGCTCGAGCGCGGTGTGAAGCTCGTCGACCAACCGATTGCCATCGCGTGGCATCGGGCCGGGATCGCTGGCGCCGAGGCCGGCGCGATCGTAAGAAACGACGCGAGCGAACTTCGCCACCGCGCGCTGCTCCCACCCCCAGCTCGAGGCGGTCGAACCGCCGATCCCGCATTCGAGGATCACGGTCGGGCCCCGATCCGGCCCGGAGACGATCATGCGCAGGCGGTGGCCGCCGGCATCCACCATCCGCCCGCGAACGGGCTCGCGGCGCTCGACCCCTTCGAGCACGTTCTGCCACAGGAGCAGTGCGAGCACGACGAGCAGGATTGCGATGCCGATCCGCGCCGCAACACGCCTCACGCCGGTCGCTCCGGCTCCGCCGCCCCGAAACTGAGCTGGGGCTCGTCGGTGTCGCCGGCGTCCTCGCTCCCGTCCCGCTCTTCCAGGTTGTGGACGCCCGCGCCGAGCAGCCGCACCGCTCGCCGCCCCGCCTCGGTCTTCTCGAGCAGCGCCACCGCGCGGCGGACGATCTGTTCCACATCGCGGGTCGCGCGATCGGAGTGGCTGCGCGTGATGGTGGAGAAGTCGTCGTAGCGCACCTTGATGGTGACGGTGCGCGCGGTCAGCCCCTTGCGCGCGAGCCACTGCGCGTTGTCGCGCGCCATCGCCGCGACTTCGTCGCGAATCCGATCGAGGTCGGTGAGGTCGTGGGCGTAGGTGCACTCGGACGAGCACGACTTCGATTTGCGGTTCGGCTCGACGGCGCGATCGTCCTCACCCGCCGCGAGCTTCCGCAGCCAGTCCGCCATGCTCCCGACCGCGGCCTCGAGCGCCTCGGGTGCGGCGGTGCGCACGTCCACCAGCCGCTCGACGCCGCGCTCGCGCAGCCGCTTGGCGGTCGCGGGCCCCACGCCCCACAGCGCGTCCACCGGAAGCTTCTGCAGGAACCACTCGACGCGCTCGGGCGCCACCACGGTGAGACCGTCGGGCTTGCGCCAGCTCGAGGCGATCTTGGCCAGGAATTTGTTGGGCGCGACGCCGGCCGAGGCGGTGAGGCTCGTGGTTCCACGGATCGCGGCCTTCAGCCGCTTGGCCACCTCGACGCCGAGCGTTTCGCCCCACGCGTTCTCGGTGACGTCGAGATAGGCCTCGTCGAGCGACAGCGGTTCGACCAGCCGCGTCACCTCGCGATAGAGCGCGAAGATCTGCGACGAGACCGCTCGATACTTCACGAAGTCCGGCGGCACGATCACCAGCCCCGGACAGAGCCGCAGGGCGCGGCTCATCGGCATCGCCGAGCGGACGCCGAAGGCGCGCGACTCGTAGCTTGCCGCCGCGACCACGCCGCGCGATTCGGGCCGCCCTCCCACCGCGACCGGTCTGCCGCGCAGCTCGGGCCGGTCGCGTTGCTCGACCGACGCGTAGAACGCGTCCATGTCGAGGTGCAGGATGCGGCGGGGCGTGGTCATGAGAGCGGGGTCGCCTTCGAGTCTAGCCGAAAGCGCGCCCCCGCTCCTCATGCCACCGGTCGCGTCTCCTAGAACGAGCGGCCGAGCACCAGCTTGAACAGCGCCGGCGCGACGAGCTGGTTGCCGTTCACGTGCTGATAGAGCGGCACGTTGAGCGTGAGCATCGCACGAAGCCCGGCCCACTCGGAGTCGACGCCGGGCGAAAGCAGCACCCGCTGATAGCCGCTGTCATCCGGATTCGATTCGGCACCGGCATCACGCGCGCGCACGCTGCCGATCACTCCAAGCATCGGCACCACGGCGACGCCACCCGGCCGGAACCTGGTGTACGACATGCCGGCCGTGGCGTTGCCCTCGGCGCCCGGCTGGTAGTCGCCCTGGTACGCGAAGGGCTGCTGATATTGCGCGTTCGCGTACCACGTCCAGATGCGTGAGGGCGTCAACGGCCCCACGTGATAGACCCCGAGCAGCAGGTCGGTGCTGCCACTGCCGATCTGGGTGTCGCGATCGAAGTTCGCGTACTGGTAGTCGCCGGTCGGGAGCTTGAGTCCCGCGCTCACGCCGGTCGACAGGTCGGGCGAGAAGCCGGTGTACGTGCCTCGCACGCGAACGTCGCCGATCGAGCCGTGGGTGAACGAGGCCAGCTCTCCACTCTCGTCGGTGGTGCGGAACAGCCGGTTCCAGTACGGCACGTCGATCGATGCTCCCCACGCCCGGGTGAACAGGTACTGGCCGCTCACCGTGACGAAGCTGGTGCGGATCTGCTGATCCTCGTTGTCCGAGGCGGGGGCGGACGACGAGCCGCTCCAGTTCTCATTCTGATCCATGAAATCGTACTCGAACGAGAACATGCCGCCGATGCGGGACGAAAGCAGCATCGGCGTGCCGACCTCGAACACGCCGCAGCCGCAGGCGCAGGCATGCGCGAGCTGGGGCGCCGCCGCGTTCGCGAACAGCGCCAGAGCCAGGGCCATGCCGGCCGGACGATGAAGCCAGAACCATGGATTGGAATTCATTCGCTATCCCTCGAGCCTGGGCCAACGGCACGGCGACGCGTGGCCAGGCAAAGTTGGTGGTCCCTCGCCATCCCACCGCTTCGAAGCGGGGAACTACGAAAACGAGAACGGGGTCTGGGTGGCGGCCGGGCGAGGCGGCGGCTCGAGGGATCTCGATGGCGCGGGGCTGGGTCGGGGTGCGCCTGCCGCGACCAGTGGAGTGAAATCCGCGGCCGGGACCATCGCGACCGTGGCGGCCGGGACGAAAGTGCGGACCGAAACCGGGCTCATCGGCGCCGGGCCAGCCTGCGGGCAGCCGAAGCAGTCGGTGCCGATGCCAACGGCCGGCGGCGAGCCGCCCGCGTGCCGGTGATGAACAGGGCACTGGCGACATTCGCACGCGTTCCTGCAGCAGCATGCCATCCGCGCCGGCGCTCCGTGGGCTCGGACGAACGTCGCGACGGGAACGGCATCGCATGTCGCGGCCAGCGTCATGAGCACGATCACCAGGCGCATCATGTTCGAAGTAAATCAAGCGCCGGGTGGGAAGGCAAGTGCCAGCGCAGCACCCGCAGCGCTCGTAGCGTGTTCCATCGGCGAGCTGTTCGCCGAGGAGCCGGTCAACAGGCTGCCGACATCTCCGCGGTGGCGCCGGTCAGGTCGCGCATCACCTGCCAGCGAATCGACGGATCGGAGTCGAGCAGCCAGTCGACGGCGGTCATGACGAACTGACGGGGAGCGCGATCGTTCGCGGGCAGCGGTCGCCGACGTTCACTACCTCAGCGCGTACTTCTGAATCCGGCAGCAGAAGTTCCAGTGCGCGACGTAGACGTTGCTGGTGGCGTCGACCGCGACCCCGCCGGCGGCGCAGGCGCTGCCCGAATCGAGCCTGAAGCCCCACTGGGTGAGGTAGACGCCCATGCGCGTGAACTTCTGGATGCGCCAATTCTGGGTGTCGGTCACGAAGATGTTTCCGGCGGGGTCGAAGGCGATGCCGTCCGGCACGAGGAATTGGCCGTCGCCGCTACCGAGCGCCCCCCACTGCGTCAGGTAGGCGCCGTTGTTGTCGAACTTCTGAACGGTCGGGTTGCCGCCCCCGCCGTTGTCGCTGTTGACCACGTACACGTTGCCGCTGTCGTCCACCGCGACGCCGCGCGGAAACTCGGGTCCGCCGTTCGAAGGCGACGTCCACTGGGTCAGGTAGGTGCCGTCGCTGGTGAATCGCTCGATCCGGTGATTGTTGGGATCGGCGACGAACACGTTTCCGTTGGCATCCACCGCGATGCCCCACGGCCACTCGAACTGGCCGTTGCCCGTGCCTTCCGAACCCCACTGCGTGATGTAGGTCCCGTCGCTCGCGAATTTTTCGATGCGGTGGTTGTTGGTGTCGGCCACGTAGACGTTGCCGGTGGCGTCCACCGCGACATGCCCGGGGGAATTGAACTTCCCGTTCACGCTCCCGCTGTCGCCCCACTGATAGAGAAAGGTGCTGTCGGTCGAGAACACCTGGATTCGATGGTTGCCCTGATCGGCCACGAACAGCTTGCCGGTACGGTCGACGGCGACGTCGCGGGGCGTATTGAACTGACCGTTCCCCTTGCCGGCCACCCCCCACTGAGTCACCAACGTGTAGGCCGTGGGCGTGGGCTGAGTCGTGGAACTCTTCGAGCACGCGCCGAGCAGGAGGAACAGCAGGCCGCCGGAGAGAATCAGACCACTTCTTGCACTGGGCATGGCAGACTCCGAAGAACGATGGGGCACCGGATTCTACCTACAGCAGCATCCCGCCGGCGAGCAGGTAGCCTTCGAACCTGCCGATCGGTTTCGCGGCCATCCAGGCGCCGAAGAACTCGCTCTTGAGCCCGGCTCGAAAGAACGTGTCGAGCGCGCCGGAGTTCACCCCCGGCACGACGATGAACATGTCCTTGACCTTCATGGCGCGCGCGCGTTCCTTGAGCGCCCAGGCGAGTCCGGCCGAGTACCGCGCATCCTTCACTCCCGCCGGGCCCACGCGTCCCTTCTGGTTGAGAATCGCGTAGCCGAGAATCGCGCGACCGGCCCGAGCGGCGAAGAATCGCGCCCCGGGCAGGCTCATGAGGTAGCGGATGTCGGCGTCCCGGCGCGCCGCGCGGAAATTCCGGTCGAAGCGTGCGGCGATCGCGAGCATGCGCGGCGTGAGCTTTTCGGTCGCGCCGATCTGCTCCAGCTCTACCGCGCGTCCGGGGCGCGGAGAAGGCTTCGGCACTCCCTTCAGCAGATAGAACATTCCGCGCGGGAGCATCCCGAACTTGAGGTAGAGCATCTGCGCGCGCGTATCGAGCGACGCGTACACGCAGCGCACCGCCGCCCGGGGAGGGCGCGGCTCCTCGAACGCGCGCGCCAGCACGCGGCGCCCGACTCCCCGTCCCTGGAGTCCGGGCAGCGCCCAGAACATGGAGAGGAAGTGGGTGTTGCCGCGCAGGATGGTGGACGCGAAGGCGACCACTCGCCCGCGCTGAACCGCGACCTGAAATCCTTTCGGGTCGGTGCTGCGGACGTGGGCGAGCGGCGCCACCAGATCGCGGGGTTTGGTCGGCGGCGCCTTCACCCCCTGCCGCCGCGCGAGATCTCGGGACGAACGCACGAAGACGCGCGCGCAACCCAGCAGGTCGGCCGGCCGGGCCTGCCGGTAGGCTACGGAGCCGGCCATCTTTTTCCGCGATTGCAGCCGCGAAGCTCGGGGGCGAGAAGCCATCGAACCCGCACGCTAACCGAAAATCACGCAGGAATCATCCGCGTGAAGATCTCTTGAGCGGGCTTGCGCGACTCGGACGCGCGACCGGGCGATGGGGGTCCGCTCGATTCGCGAACCCCACCGCCCCGGCGAAAGCTCGCGCTAGAACTGCAGCTCGTAGTTCAGCCGCAGTCCGAACCCGGGTTGCGGCAGGAAATCCTTGATGACCGAAAGGTGATCCCGGTAGACGGTGTCGAGCAGGTTGTCGACGCCGGTAGGTCGCGCGCCAGGCCGCGCAACGGCGGCGTGAACGGGAGCGGCACGTCGTTCTTGGTGTCTTGCGCTTCCACGTAGTTGCCACTCGCCCGGAGGACGACGTCTTGCGCGACTTGATAGGCCGCGCCGAATCGGCCCGGGCTCAGCGCAACGCGATCCACTGCCCCGGCCTCACCTGGTGGTCGCCGGGCAGAACGAGGCGGGGTTCGTCTTCGCCGGTTAGGGCTTCGCCGCGTGCCGCGGTAACCGCGAGTGAGCCGCAGATCGCCATGACTCGAGCCCTAGGCGGAAGAAGGCGCGCAGCGACCGGGTGCGCAACTGGAACCATCGCATCTCGACACCGCAGCAGCTTGTGAGCCGGGTTTCATGGGAGGGCACGTCGCCCCGACCGGACGCGACCCGGGTTAGCTCCCCGAGGCGATCGCCACGTTGAATCGGATGTTCCCCATCGCCTCCGGGCCCTTCCCGATCCGCTTGAGGAACGGCAACCAGCGGGCATCGGAATGGAGCGGATCGAACAGGTTTTCGACCAGGATCAGACTCAGGCTGGGATCGTGCGCGGCCGCCGCCCTGTCGAGCCACTCGAAGGCGTGGTCAGGATCCCCACGCACCGCGTAGTTGTAGGCAACGTCATACGGTGCCTCCTTCCCGAAGTGGGCGATCAACGAAGCCAGCGCGGTGTCCGCATCGGCCGAACGGCCCAGCGCGTGAAAGGCCATGGGCAGGCCGATCGCGCGAAATCCCGGGTAGGACTCCTGCTGGATCTCGGCCAGCGCCTCGGCCGGCTTGCCCTGGTGGATCAGGGCTTCGCCGAGCACCAGGTGGGCGCCGGCATAGCCTGGGCTCAGACCGAGCACCGTCCGCATGGACGCCGCCGCCAGATCGGGCCGACCGGCCCAATTCTGCGCGCTGCCGAGGTTGAACAGCCAGACCGTGTTCACGGGATCACGGTTGACGGTGCGCTGATCGAGCGCCAGGGCCTCGTCGATCCGGCCGAGCGACTTGAGCACCGCCGAGCTGTTGCCGAGCACGATCGGATCCGAGGAATCAAGCGCGAGCGCGCGTTCGAAGTGCTGCGCGGCGGCGGGGATGTCGCCCGAGAACATCGAGATCATCCCGAGGCTGGCATGCGCACGAGCGAACTCCGGGTCGATCGCGACCGCCCGAGTCGCCGCCTCGTGGGCGCTGGCAAATCCCTTGTCGGTGGGCCGCAGCCCGATGATGGATTCGTTGAGGCGATTGTTGGCCAGGAAGGTCCACGCTGGCGCGTACTGCGGGTCGATCTCGAGCACCCGGGCGAGCAGCGAATCGGCCCGTGCGTAGGCCTCCGCGCTCCGCTTGCGCGACAGCTGCGCCGCCTGGAGGTAGAGCGGGTAGGCCTCGGGCCTCGTCTCACGCTGTTTGGGAGCGGCGCCGAGCAACTGGACCTTGAGCTGCTGAACGACGTCGCCGGCGATCTCGTCCTGGATCATGAATACGTCTCTGAGCGTGCGGTCGTAGCTCTGCGACCAGAGATGGGTGTCGGTCGATGCGTCGATCAGCTCGGCGGTGATCCGCACCCGATCCCCCGCCCTTCGCACCGATCCTTCGAGGACGTGCCGCACGTGGAGCTGCCGCGCGATCTCCGGGATCGCGACTTCCTTGCCCTTGAACGAGAAGGACGAAGTGCGCGCGGTCACCTGGAGCGAAGGAATTCTCGCCAGCAGATTGAGGAGCTCCTCCGAGATCCCGTCCGAGAAGTAGTCCTCGTTCCTGTCCGGCGACAGGTTCAGGAATGGAAGCACCGCGATCGAATGCTCCGGCGCCGGGGCGGTGGCCGCGGACTCGCTTCGGTCCCGCGCCGCGGGTGCTCCGCGACGGGAGGCGAAATAGCCGACCGCCGCGACCGCCAGGATCAGCGCGACTCCCAGACCGATCCAGACCCGAGGCCTGGCCCGGGTCGAGCCGGCGTCCACACCGGCGGTTTCAGCTTGCGAGCCGGCGGCCGCGCGCGAGGGCGGAGAGAGCCCCGCCCCTTCGAGCTCGAGACCCTTGCGCAACAGGCGCAGCTCGTTCGAGACCTCCAAAGCGGTTTGGATACGATCGCGGGGAGCCTTCTCGAGGCAACGGTTCACGATCCTCTCGAGCTCGACCGGGAGCCGCCCCCGCACGCTCCGAAGCGGTGTCGGCGGATCGCGCAGAATCGCGGAGCTGATGTCGGCGTTGGAGGCGCCGGTGAATGGCCGCGTTCCCGCGGCCAGCTCGTAGAGCACGATCCCGAGCGCGAAGAGGTCGGTGCGCCCGTCCACGGCCTCGCCGCGGATCTGTTCGGGTGCCATGTACGGAACCGTGCCCATCACCTGCCCCGCGGCCGAAAGCGGAGCGGCGATCGTCGCTGCCTGGGTCAGGGCCGGATCCGAATCGGGCTCGGCCAGTTTGGCGAGCCCGAAGTCGAGCACCTTCACGCGCTCGTCGCGGGTCAGCATCACGTTCGCAGGTTTGAGATCGCGGTGGACGACGCCTTTCTCGTGGGCCGCGGCCAGCGCGTCGGCCAGGCCGATTCCGATCTCAATGACGCGAGGGACTGGAAGCCCGCCGGCGACCACGACGTGATCCAGGCTCTGGCCCTCGACCCGCTCCATCGTGATGAATCGCGTGCCGCCCTCGTCCTCGACCGAGAACAGCGTCACGATGTTGGGATGGTTGAGGGCGGCGACCGTGCGCGCCTCGCGCTCGAATCGCGCCAGCCGGGCGGCGTCGCCACTCACCGCGGAGGGCAGCACCTTGAGCGCGACCTCGCGACCCAGGCGCAGGTCTCGAGCACGATAGACCTCGCCCATCCCTCCCGCGCCGAGCGGGCCGAGGATTTCGTATGCGCCGAGACGGGTGCCGGGCGGCAGAGGCATCGCGGGAATCTACATCAGATCGCGTCAGTTGCCCCTGACTCCAGAGCGTTGATGGCGCGGAGTCCGTTGCGCCGGCCGGACCCGCCGGCCGATCACTGCGCGGCCGGGTGCTTCTCCAGGATCGCGTCGACCTGACTCATCGAGAACTGATTGAGTCCGATGATGTGCGCCGCGGAGCGCAGCATCGGCGGAACGATCGCAAGCGCCTCCTGCTTGTTGGCGACGTCGACGATCAACCACGAGCGATGATCACCGTCCATGCAGCCCCAGTCGGCGTTGGTGAGAAGATGCGATCCCGAGGCCAGGAATAGCTTGACGACGCGGGCGCAGGCCAGCTGGTCGGCCTCGTGAGGCACTTCGATCAGAAATCTCGGCATGTTTGCCTCCGTGGGATGAGCGGCTATGGTCCACGTTCGGAAGGGTGCCGGACGACTCGGGGTGAAGTCAACGCACGGGGGAATCGAATTGAAGACGCGAGTCGTGGTGCTGGGGGCGGGATTCGGTGGCCTGGAGCTGACGACCCTCCTTTCCGAGGCGCTCGGCGAATCGGTGGACATCGTGCTCATCGACAAGGCCGAGACTTTCGTCTTCGGTTTCTCCAAGCTCGACGTGATGTTCGGACGACGGCCGCCCGCCGCCGTTCATCACCGCTACCGCGACATCGCGAAGCCGGGCGTGCGTTTCGTGCAGACCCTGGTGCGGTCGATCGACCCGGTCGCGAAGCGAACCGTGACCGATGAGGGAACCTTCGACGCCGACGTGCTGATCGTGGCGCTGGGCGCCGACTACGACGTCGCCGCCACGCCCGGACTGCCGGAAGTCGGAACCGAGTTCTACTCGGTGCCGGGAGCGATTGCGATGCGCGACGTACTGCCACGCTTCGAGAAGGGGCCGGCAATCGTCGGCATCACCGGCAAGACCTTCAAGTGTCCGCCCGCACCGAGCGAAGCGGCGCTGCTGCTGCACGACTATCTCGAGGCCCGCGGCCTGCGCAGGGCCGCCGAGATCCTGCTGGTGATGCCGTTCGGCACGCCGATCCCGCCCTCCCCCGACAC
>DATKAB010000166.1 GCA_035498555.1 Candidatus Sulfotelmatobacter sp. | reverse complement strand
ACGGCGATGTTGGGACCTACGACTCAGCGTGGGTGGAGTGCGACGCACTAGACGGCAAGGGAGGCGTGGCGGTCAAACAGGCCTGGATCCACACGGCCCCGTAACCGACTGGGTTCGACAGACGAGGAGCTGGCCGTGAATTCCCGCTCTGGCGGCGTCAGCGATTCGCGGGGTGGCGGGCAGAAGCGCGAAAAGCAGTGCGCGACGGATCCAGGAATGGTAGATGAGGAATACCGCGGCCTCAGCAGGACAACCGCGGTGCTCCCCGCCGGATGTCGCTACTTAGGGAAGGAGTACGAGCCACCGTTGGCTGTGGTTCAAGCGGGCCTGAATCCGATAGAAGTGGACACCGGGAAGCGAACGCCCGGTCTGTTCTGATGACCCATCCCATTCAGCCGACCAACGCCCTGCCGCAAAGGGTGCATCGACGAGACGTCTGACGAGGCGCCCGGTGCCCAGATAATCGCCTCGGCGCGCCGGCTCGCGCGTCGCCTGCCGGCGGCGTTCCCGTTCCGCGACGCCTGGCAAACCATCGCGATGCGCAGCGGCGCGACCCCGGCTGAGATCGGTCGCTTCACCTCGCCGTCGCGATCTCGCCGGGCGCGGCCATGCCCAGACGCCACCGTTCGCACTCCCCGATCGGCCCTTGCGGTCCACGACCATCCTCACGCAAGCTCCGCCGCGATTCTCAAGACTCGTTCACGCTGCTCCGATCTCGCCATCGGCGCGTTCACGAATAAGGCCGGCTAGAGTGTCTCTGCAATCCATGCCTGAGCGGACGCACATCCTCAGTGCTGCGGATACGGCCCGCGACGCGCTGGCTGCGCTTCGAGAACGAGCAAGGAGCCGATGCCGATGTTGGCTCCCGCTGGCAGTAGTCTTGTGCGTCACTACCGCGAGCTTCGCCTCCTCCACCTCCCCCCCAACCGCTCGGGCCGAGGTCACAGGTAGCAATCTCACTCGCGAACTGATCACAAATGGCTCGGTCGACTCCGACACGTCCGGGTGGCGCTGCCATTCGGGGCCGCGAGGGGGGGTCGCGCGGTGGTCGGCTGGTCTCGGGCGGAATGGAACAGCTGGACTGTTCCTGAGTTCGCCGTCTCGCGACAGCTCCCGCGATTACTCCAATTCTCCTGGCTGGGCATTCCGCGTCAGGGAGATTCCAGTCGGCTCCCGGCTTCGGTTCCGCGCCTGGGTCCGAGGCGAAAGTTGCACCGCCGAACCAGTGCTCGGGGTCCGCGTCCTGTCGGCGACGGGCACACCGGTGTCGTTTGGCTCGACGGAACGCCGATCGGGCTTGACGGGGTCATTCGGTTGGACGCAGCTCCAGGGAACGGTCGACATCGTCGAAGGAAGCGCGCGAATCGACCTGGTCGCCATGCTGCTGGGCGGAGGGTCGGTTTGGCTCGACGACTTCTCGCTCGTGCCGCTTGCCGAATTGTCGCTCGAGGAGCGGACGGCACGCATGCCCGAACTCGCCGGGTACGCGGCCGGAGACAGCGCATATGTGTTCGATGTTCAAAGCGTCAGCCAGGTCGGGAAACCCTCGGCGGCTGGCGCCGGCGATGACCTCGTCCGGCTCCAAGTAGCATTGCCCCTGTCCGATTCTCACCAGATCCCCATTGGCCTCGATCTCTGGACCGAGCCAGCCTCCAGCCTCCGTTCGGCGCGCATTCGCCGGGATACGCTTGGCAATGCCGTCGCGGAACTCGCGATCGATGCGCGAGACGGCGCACGGGACATGCCCGCCGGGCTCGGACGAGGGGTGCTACTCCACTGGAACGCACGTGTCCTGGTTCTTCCGGAAAGGCTGACCCCCCTCGCGCACGCGAATCTGCCTGCGGCGTGGCCCGAACAGACTCGACAATGGCTCGAGCCCACGCCGTGCGCGCAGTCCGCGGATTCGCAGATCGTCAGGATCGCACGGGCCATTCGGTCCGGATCAAGCGATGTCGCGGATATCATCCAGAGAACACTAACCACCCTCTATGGTCGCCAGGCGAATCTTCTGTCCGGCGTCGCGACCTTCGACGCCGTGGCAGCCTTGACCTACCAGGGCTCGTGCGTCAGCCGCGCGAATCTCATGGTTGCTCTGCTCCGTGCCAACGGCATACCCGCGCGAATGCTGAGCGGTATCGCTACCTGGGCGGGCCCCCATGAAGTCCACGTCATCGTCGAAGCGTGGACCCCGACGCAAGGCTGGGTTCGCGTTGAACCCTCGCGCCTTCAGGCACCCTGGGCCGCGTGCATGCAGATCAACGTCTCGCTCGTCGGGCGAGCCGCGGAATTCAAGGGGGCCGAGGCGCGCCCGGGGGGAGTCGCGTGCCTCCCGTATCTCGCGCTCGTGGAGTTCGACCGGGATTGCGACGACTGTCGATGGGTGGGCGTGTTGAACGCCGCGCTCGGCGCGGGACAACAGGCCACTCGCGAGCTCGCGCGGAGCGCCTCTGCTGATCCGGAAGCATGGACGGCGGCGTCCCGGCAGGCACGCGCAGATTGGGATGGCTGGCTCGCGTCGAGCCCGCGACTCAACGAGCGCGGTCATCTGGTCGCCGTAGCTGACAACAAGCAACTGAGCATCATGTTCATGAAATAGGGCCGACCTCAGCAACGCCGTTCAAGATCTGACACGGGGCGAGGAGCAGGCGTGATCCGCCTCACGTCCAGCCACATCGCGAGTCGGCACCCGCGTAAGTTGGCGCGCCCTGGAGGATTTGAACCCCCAACCTTCTGATCCGTAGTCAGACGCTCTATCCAATTGAGCTAAGGGCGCACCCAGATTCCGCGGCGGGGACTGGCGGAGAGGAGAGGATTCGAACCTCCGGATCGGTTTTACCCGATCAACCGCTTAGCAGGCGGCTGCCTTCAGCCACTCGGCCACCTCTCCAAAATGCTCTGGCGGAGGGAGTAGGATTCGAACCCACGGAGCTTTCGCTCTCCGGTTTTCAAGACCGGCGCCTTAAACCACTCGGCCATCCCTCCGCGAGACCGCCGAGTGTGAGCGGTCGGGGACATTACCCCGCGCCATTCGGGCGCGCAAGTCCACGGCTCGCACGCCTCTGTCCGTACGACCGGCGGGAAATTGTGGCGCGAGGCGCGAAACTCGTGCAATCTTCGCGACTCGGCCCGCGCTGTCGCCTCGTCCCCGCCTCTCGTGCCCCTGGAGGTCCCCTTGCGACGCTCTTCCCCTGCAGATCGTCTCGGGCTTCGCCCGCTGCTCGCCGCCCTGATCCTTTCCCCGCTGCTTGCCGCCGCCACGATAGCCGCCGGCCCCAATCCCCGGCTCGGCACCGACGTCAAACCGACCTTCGAATCGGTCTGGCTCGAAGCCAACCCCGATCAGCCGAATTACAAGGGCACGGTGAAAGCCGAGTTCGACGTGGCCGGCAAGGTCGACAAGTTCCGCATGCACGCGCGCGAGTTGACGGTGCAGAAGGCGACGATCTCGGGACCCGGCGGAAGCGCCGCGGCGAAGATCGAGGTGCTGCCGCCGGATCAGATCGCGCTCACGCCGGCCAGGCCGCTCGCGCCAGGCCACTACACGCTCACCCTCGAGTTCACCAACAACTACAGCGTGCGCGCGGCCGCGCTCTATCGCGTGAAGGCCGGCGGGCACTCCTACCTGTTCACCCAGTTCGAGGCCACCGAGGCACGCGAGGCGTTCCCGTGCTGGGATGAGCCGTCGTTCAAGTTCCCGTGGCAGATTTCACTGACCGTGCCGTCCGCCTACGTGGCGGTGAGCAACACGCCCATCGAGAAGGAGGAGCCGAAGGGCGCGAGCCGCATCGTGACCTTCGCCAGGACCAAACCGCTCCCCTCCTACCTGATCGCCATCGCGGTCGGGCCGTTCGATCTGGTGCCGATCCATGGCATGTCGGTGCCGGGGAACATCGTGTGCGTGAAGGGCAGCTCGGCGCTGGCCGCCGAGGCCGCGAGTGTCGCGGGGCCGCTCCTCACCGGGCACGAGAAGTATTTCGGACGGCCGTATCCCTATGACAAGCTCGACCTCATCGCCGCGCCCGAATTCCTCTACGGCGCGATGGAAAACGCCGGCGCCATCGTCTTCGCGGACCGGCGGCTGCTGCTCGATCCGCACGGCGCGAGCGCCACCGACCGCCGCGCGCTGCGCGGCGTAATCGCGCACGAGATGGCGCACATGTGGTTCGGCGATCTGGTCACCATGAGCTGGTGGGACGATCTGTGGCTCAACGAATCGTTCGCGAACTGGATGGCCGCCAAGACCGTAGATCGCGTGTTCCCCGAGTACCGATCGGGCCAGAACTCTCTCGAGGGCGCCTTCCGCGCGATGGAGACCGACGCGCGGCCTTCCACCGGCGCGATGCGCCGCCCGATCGAATCCGAGGACAACCTGAGCGCCAACGCCAACGAACTCACCTACAACAAGGGCCAGGCGGTGCTCACCATGTTTGAAGGCTGGCTCGGCGAGGAAAGGTTCCGCGCCGGCGTCGCCGAGTACCTGAAGGCGCACGAGTGGAAGAACGCGGTCGGCACCGATCTGTGGACCGCGATTTCGCACGCCTCGGGCGACGACATCAACGCGGCCATGTCGAGCTTCCTGGATCAGGCCGGAGTGCCGCTAGTCTCGGTCCAGCCGCTCGCCGACGGCAGGGTGCGGCTACGCCAGCGCCGCTTCTTCTCCTCGGGCGCGACCGGCACGTCCACGACGCTGTGGCGTATCCCGGTGGTGATGAGCTACCCGACCGGCGCGACCATGCACCAGCAGCGCGTGTGGCTCACCGACTCGGCCGCCACCGTCGCGCTGGACGGCGGCGCCAGGCCCGACTGGATCCTTCCCAACGCCGGCACCAGCGGCTACTACCAGTGGTCGGTTCCGTCCGAGATGCTCACGCGCATGGCCGCCGACCGGGAAAAGCTCACGCCCGAAGAACGCATCGGCTTCATCCGCAATCTCACGCCGCTGCTGCGCGCCGGAATGCTGGCGCCCGAGAGTTTCCTGCCGTTGCTCGCCGCGTTCCGCGACGACACCGAGCCCGAGGTGACCGCCTCGGTGATCGCCGGCCTCGAGGCGATTCGCGAGCCGCTCGTGTCGGCGGACGTCGAGGAAGCCTTCGGCCAGCAGGTCCGATCGCAGCTGCGCCCGTGCCTCGAACGGATTGGCATCGATCCCAGACCCGCCGAGATTCCGGCGATCACGCTGATGCGCCCGCGGCTGCTGCGCGCGCTCGGCGACATGGGGCGCGACACCGAAGTACGCGCCTGGGCCAACGCCACCACCGACAAGATCCTCGGCGGCGCGACGGTCGATCCCTCGCTGGCGGAAGCCGCGCTGCCGCTCGCCGCCGAGACCGGCAACGCCGCGCTGCTCGCGAAGCTCACCTCGCGCTTCGAGAGCGCGGCGATTCCGACCGATCGCGCGCAGTACCTGACGGCGATGAGCAGCGTGCGCGAACCCTCGCTCGTCGATCAGGAGCTGAAGTACGTGCTCACCGGACCGCTGCGGCCGCAGGAGGTGATCACGCTGCCCGAGGGGCTCTCGGCCTGGCCGCCGAGTCGCGACCGCATCTACCGCTGGATGTCGTCCAACTACGACTCGGTGGTGACGCGCATTCCGCGCCACATGGTGACGCGCCTGGTGCCGGTGATCCGAGGCTGCTCGTCCGAGCGCGTGCAATCCGCGGAGCAGTTCTTCGCCGAGCCCGCGCACAGCTTCCCGGGCGAAAAGTTCACGCTCTCGCGGATCGCCGATGGCACCGATGATTGCGTGCGCATGTCGCAGCGCGACGGCGCGCGCTTCGGGGCCTACCTCAAGAGCGTGGCCGGCCGCCCCTAGGCGGTCGACGAATCGCCTACCGGCCCAGTCGCACGATCCGCACCGTGCGGCTGCGGCCGGCGTGCGAAAGCCTCGCGAAGTAGAGGCCGGCCGGCGCTCGCGCGCCGCTCTCGTCCGCGCCATCCCAGCTCGCGAGATGATCGCCGGGGGTGAAGCGCCCCGAGGCGATGATGCGCACGCGGCGTCCGGCCGCGTCGAAGACCGCGAGTTCGGCCGAGCCGGCGGCCGGCAGCGCGAAGCTGAGTCGGGCGGGCCCGGTGGATGGATTGGGCGCCGGGGCGTCGAGCGAGAGCCCGGCGAAGACCGGGACCACGTCCACCGCCGTGATGCCTGTGGTCACCGCGCGGTACGCGTTCACCTTGGGACCGATCGGCTCGTCGTAGGCCACGACGTCCCCGGTCGAGATGAGCTGCGCAGCGATCTGGTCGGGTGTAAGGGACGGAGCGCGCGCGCGCATCAGCCCGCACACCCCGGCCACCAGCGGACAGGCGAACGAGGTGCCGTCGCCGAACATGTAGGGGTTCTCGCCGTCCCAGCCGAAGAAATAGATGTAGAAGATCTGGCTCAAATCGTCGATCACGTAGTTGCGGCAGATCGACGACCACATGGTCTCTCCCGGTGCGGCCACGTCCACCCACGACCCGAAGTTCGAGAAGTCAGCGCGCACGTTGTCCATGGTGGTCGCCGCCACCGAGATCACGTGATCGCAGCCGGCCGGATAGACGCGCGTGCTATCGCCGTCGTTGCCGGCCGCCGCCACGCACACGATGCCGGCCGCGCGCGCGTCGTCCAGCAGCGCCTGGAAGAATTCCGGAACGCCGGGGTCGCCGGGTCCCCCGAAGCTCATCGAGATCACGCCGGCGCCGTGGGCGATCGCGTAGCCGAACGCGTCCGAGATGCTGGCGCTGGTGGCGTTGCCGGTCGAGTCGAAGATCCGCAGCGGCAAAATGCGGCAGTTCCAGCCGGCGCCGGCGATGCCGGCGGCGTTGTTGGTGGCGGCCGAAGCGATCCCGGCGCAGAAGGTGCCGTGGAAACCCTCGTCGAGACCGATGTCGTCGAACATGGGCGCCGGGTCGGGGTCGTTGTCGCCGTCGCCGAAGTCCCAGCCGTGGACGTCGTCGATGAAGCCGTCGTGATCGTCGTCCACGCCGTTCCCGGGAATCTCGCCGCGGTTGGTCCAGATCTGACCCGCGAGATCCTCGTGCCCGAGGTCCACGCCGGTGTCGAGCAGCGCGATCACCACCGAGGTGTCGCCCTTGGCCACGTCCCAGGCCTGGGGTAGATGGATGTCCTCTCCGGCGGAGCCCTGCACGTACCACTGATCCCCGAGATAGGTGTCGTCCGGCAACGTGGAAAGCAGTCGAAAGCGGTAGTTGGGCGAGACCGCACCGAACCGGCCGCTGGCGCGCAGCGCGGCCGCGGCCGTGATCGGGTCGAAGCCCGGATCCGGGCTGCGCAGCAGCGCGTAGCGCGAGCCGGCTTCGGCGTTCGCGCCCGGCGCGCCGCCAAGCGCGCGCACCGGCGCGAGGCCGAGTCGGGCGAACAGGCCGGCGATCTTCGCGTCGGGAACCAGCGCCTCACCCTGAGCGCCGCGCGGGAAGCCCTGCCCCTCGGGAAGCGCGACCACGAGTTCACCTGGAACGAAGTCGAGATGCGCCGGGACTCGTACGGGCATCGCATGCGCGCGGGGCGCGGATGACGCGAGCGCGGCCAACAGCAAGGGCATGAGCCGGAAGAGACCGGTGCGCTGGGGGAGCATACGGACCTCCGTGGGGGCGGAGCGGCCGGCCTCGACGGATGGCGAGGTCGCGCGCGACGGAGAAGATGATACCCCAGAATCGGGGGCCCGGATCGGGCCCGTCAGGCGGCCCGGGTCTCGCGCACGGGTGGGGCCGCCTCGCTCTCGGGCGCGTCGAGCACCTCGCGTACCCGCCGCGCCAGCGCGTCGAGAGTGAAGGGCTTCTGAAGGAACGCGACGCGGGCCTCGAGCACGCCATGGCGCACCACCGCGTCGTCGGTGTAGCCCGACATGTAGAGCACGCGCGTGCCCGGCCGGCTCTGCGAGAGCATTCGCGCCAGCTCGGCGCCGCCCATTCTCGGCATGACCACGTCGGTGAGCATCAGGTGGATGTCGCCGCGGAAGGCGCCCGCGATCTGCAGCGCCTCGGGCCCGCCCGGCGCGGTCAGCACGTGGTAGCCCTGGAGCGTGAGCGCCTCGCGCACCAGATCGCGCACCGCGTTCTCGTCCTCGACCAGCAGCACGGTCTCGTCGCCGCGCGGCATCTCGCCGCCCGTCACTTCGCGCTCGGGCGCCTGCTCCTGCGGTACGCGCGGCAGGTAGACGAAGAAGCTCGAACCGCAGCCCGGCGTGCTCTCGACGCGGACGTGCCCGCCCGATCGCTCGACGATCCCGTACACGGTGGAGAGCCCGAGGCCGGTGCCCTTGCCGTGGCTCTTGGTGGTGTAGAAGGGTTCGAAAACGTGGGTGAGGGTTTCCTCGTCCATGCCGCAGCCGTTGTCGCGCACCGCGATCAGGACATGGGAGCTCGTATGGTCGCGCGGTTCACGCGGGATCCCTTCCTCGTTCAGTTCGACGCCTCGCACCTCGAGCGTGATGCGCCCGCCTTCGGGCAGGGCGTCGCGCGCGTTGACCGCGAGATTGAGCACCACCTGCTCCACCTGGGCACGGTCGGCGCGCACCACCAGCGGGTCGGGCGACAGCTCGGTCGCCAGCTCGATGTCCTCGCCGATCAGGCGGCGCAGCATGCCGTCCATCTCGCCCACCACCACGTTGAGGTCGAGCGGCTGCGGCGAGGGCACGTCGCGCCGGCTGAAGGCCAGCAGCTGGCGCGTCAGCAGGGCGCCGCGGCCGCCGGCCTTGTGGATCTCCTCGATTCCGAGCCGCAGCGCGTCGCGTTCCGGCAGTCGGCGCAACATGAGTTCCGAATGCCCGAGGATCGCGGCGAGCAAGTTGTTGAAATCGTGGGCGACGCCGCCCGCCAGTCGGCCGATCGCCTCCATCTTCTGAGCCTGCAGGAGCTGGTCCTCAAGTCGCCGGCGTTCGGAAACGTCGATCGCGACGCCGATCACTCCGACCACCGCGCCGCGCGCGTCGCGCAACGGCGTGTAGCGGGTTTCGAACGTGAGCCCGGCGACGTCCACGGTGGCGGTGAATTCGTGGCCGGCGAGGGCCTTGCGAATGTATTCCAGCAGCTCGGGAACGCCCTCGTACATGTCGAAGACCGAGCGCCCCACGACTTCGCCGGGCCGCAATCCGAGCGACTCGAGTCCGCGCCCTTCCGACATGGTGAAGATGCCGTCGCGGTCAAGCGAGAACAACACGATCGGGACGTGCGACACCACGGTGCGCAACGACGCCTCGGCCTTGCGCAGGGCCTCCTCGACTCGGCGGCGCTCGGTCACGTCCTGGAAGTCGAGCATCACCACTTCCTGATCGCCGAGGTCGTAGCGCATGCCGGCCACCATCGCGATGCGCTCGGCGCCCTCACGAGCGCGGATCCGGCATTCGCGCGGTTCGAGCGAGCGCTGGCCGAAGCCCTGCCGGTAGTAGCTCTCGAGACGCTCCCATTCTTGCGGCGTATGGAGCTCGCGCAGCTGCATGCCGGCGAGCTTGTCGGCGGCATAGCCCGTCATGCGAACCGCCATGGGATTGGCCTGAAGGATGCCGCAGGTCTTCGGATCCACCAGCAGGATCGCGCGCGTGCTGCGCTCGAACAGCAGCCGGTAGCGCGATTCCGACTTGCGCAGCGTCTCGAGGCCGCCCAGGTCCTGGATCATCACCATCATTTCCTGGGGACGCCCATCGGCGCCGCGAATCGGCAGCACCGTCATGTAGTGGTGAAAGGTCTCGCCCTGGCGGCTCCAGCGAAATTCGCGGTGCACCACCTGGTTTTCGCCGAAGGACCTGGCGAGCGGGCACTCGGCGCAGCCCCGTTCGGGGTCCTCGCCCATGCGCGCGCACACCGCGCTGCACGGCTTGCCGATCCACAGCTTGGCCTCGCCGCCGCCGACGCCGCGATGCAGCATGGTGGGGTTGGTCCAGCGCACGGTGCGATCCTGATCCGCCACGAATACCGAAGCGTCGGACTGCTGCACGATGGCCGCGAACTTCTGGCGCTCGCGGTCGAGCACGCGGACCTGTTCGTCGAGCGTGCGGAACCAGTGCTCGTACTGGCCGCGGGTGCTGCTCGCGGCAGTGGACATGTGGAGGGCGTGCAGGCGCAATCCGAACACGCGCAGCGGCGCGTCGAGCAGGTCGGTGCGGATCGAGTCGGGCAGCGGCTCCTCCCCGCGCGTGAGACACGCCACCCCACGCAGCGATGGCCCGGCCGGGAAGACGATGGCGCGCGGATCACCCTCGTCGAGGCGCTCCTCGAAATCGCGCGCCGCGGCGATCGCGGCCGCCGCCGCCTGCCGGCATGCGCCGCGGCGCCCGGCCACCAGGTCGGCGCCGACGGGATACCAGCCTTCGGCGATCACCTGATCCTCTTCGAGCAGGAAGACGGCGCAGGTCGGCACCCCGACCCACTGCGCGACCGCGGCGGCGCCGTTCGACAGCGCCTCGGGAACCGTCAGCGCGGTGAGCGCGGGCTCGAGACGCTCGAGCGCCTCGGCCAGCTCCCGGGACGCACGAGTGGAATCCACGGACGCGGACTCAGGCGGCCCGGCGAGCCTGGTACAACTCGGCCAGCCAGTCGGCGATGCGCTGGACCTGGGTCACCGCGTCGTCGTCGAACGCCGCCACTTCGTTGCTGTCGATGTCGATCTGGGCGTGGATCGTGTCGCCGGTGCGGATCAACACCACCAGCTCCGATCGCGTGGTGGCGCTGCAGGCGAGGTAGTTGGCGATGCGGCGCACGTCGGGGATGTTCATGTTCCGTTTCTCGGCCACCGCCGTGCCGCACACGCCGCGTCCGACGCAGATGAAGACGTGGTCGGTGGGAGGCCCGACGAACGGCCCGAGTCTCAGCACGTCGTCCGGGAAGAGTTCGTAGATCCCCGTCCAGTGGAATCGCGGACTCAGCTCGTTGACTCCGCGCACCGCGGCTTCGAGCAGCACATCCAGACCGACGTTCTGGGCCCGCAGCTTCTCGAGGCGCTCGAGCAGACGATCGACTTTCATGAAATGCCTCCGGACCCGCGCCCGGGCATGGCAGGCGCCACCCTGGGGGTCGGGGATATCCGGGAGGGTTATCGGGACCTGGCGGCGAGGCCTTGAGCCCGCAGGGTTGCCGGATCAGCGGGCCGGGCGGCGAGCGACCAGCTGGATCCGGTCGCCGCGGGCGTTGAAGACCCGGGTGATCGGCCAGTTCACGAGATCGAAGGCCAGCAGCGCCGCGCGTTCCGGCAACGACTTGCAACCATGGGGCCGGCCGGGCGGGATCTTGGTCTGGCGCGCCGAAACTCTCGCGAATCCGACCCGCTCGAGCAACCCCTCCAGCGTGCCTGGGGTGAATTCCCACAGGTGATAGGGCGGCTCGCGGAGCGTCAGCTCACGGCCGGTGATGCGGCAGAAGCGCAACGCGAACGCGCGCCCGAGCGAATGGGTGGTGATCGGCCCGCGCAGGTAGAGGAATCCGCCCGGCGCCAGCACGCGCCACGCTTCCTCGAGCACGGCCCGGCAATCGGGAACGTGCTCCAGCACGTCTCCCATGTAGACGAGATCCGCCGATTCGTCCGGCAGCCGAGCTGCGGTCACATCGCCGTGAATGACGTCGAGTTCGAGCGCGCGCGCGCGCGCGACGGCGTCGGCCGACAGTTCCACGCCGCGCGCACTCCAACCGCGCTCGCGCGCCTCGAGCAGCAACCAGCCGGCGGCCGAGCCGATCTCGAGCAGCCGGCGCGGAACGGCGCGACCGGGCACCAGCCGCTCGAATTCCTCGAGCAGCGCGCGGTTCTCGGCGCGGAACGCGTCTCGATCGGTGGCCGCCGCGGCGCTGCGGCCACAGCGGAAGTCGCGCTCGAAGTATTGCGGGGCGTACAGCTCGGCCAGCCCCTCGCCCACGGGTTGCACGCGCAGGAAGCGCATCCCGCAACCGCGGCATTCGACCAGCGGGAAACGGCCGCGAAACTCGTACACCAGTGGCAGCGGAGCGAATTCGCCGCTCCCGCACACCAGGCAGCGATCGAGCGTGCGGGTCGGGAGCGCGCCGCTCACGCCGCGGCGAGCCCGGAGCGCTCGATCGGCGCGCCGCCCAGCACCCGATCGCCGGCGTAGAACACCGCCAGCTGGCCGGGCGCGACCGCGCTCTGCGGCTGATCGAAGCATACGCGCACGCGTCCGTCGGCGAGCGGCTCGAGCGACCCCCAGGCCGGCTCGTGGTGGTAGCGGATCCGGACCTCGGCGCGCGTCCCCGGCCGCGGCGGGCGCGGCATCAGCCAGTTGGCCGGCGCGGTGATCAGACCGTCCGCGAGCAGCTCGCGCCGTGGACCCACGGTCACGGTGTTGGCCGCGGCATCGATGCCGATCACGTAGAGCGGCTCGGCGTCCGACAGTCCGAGGCCGCGCCGCTGGCCGACCGTGTAGTGGAAGATGCCGCGGTGTTCGCCGCGCTTGCGCCCGCCGGCGTCCACGAACGCGCCCGGCGTGGTGCCGCGCCTCTCACCCAGTTTCGCGGTCGCGAAGCCGGCGTAGTCGCCGTCGGGAACGAAGCACAGGTCCTGGCTCTCGGGCTTGTCCCACAAGCGGAGATGGAGCCGGCGGCCGTGCTCGCGGACCTCGGACTTCTCGAGCTCGCCGAGCGGGAACTCGACCCGCGACAGCACCGGGTACGGGATCAGCGCCAGCGCGTAGGACTGATCCTTGTCGCGATCGCGGGAGCGGAGCAGGGCCCACTCGCCGTCCTCCATGCGCCGCACGCGCGCGTAGTGGCCGGTGGCGAGGCGCTCGGCGCCAATCAGCTCCATGCGCGTCACCAGGTCGCCGAACTTGAGGTGCTGGTTGCAGAGCGCGCACGGATAGGGCGTACGCCCGTGCGCGTAGTCGTCGAGGAAGGGCTGCAGCACCCGCGAGCGAAAGATGTCCTCGGCCTCGACCACGAAGTGCGGAAAGCCCATGGTGCGGGCGACCGCGCGCGCGTCGTCGATCGCGTCCAGCGTGCAGCAGGCGCGCGGGCTCACCGGCGAGCTGCCGTAGCACCACAGCTTGAGCGTCACGCCGGTCACCGCGTCGCCTCGCTCGGCGAGCAACGCCGCAGCCACCCCCGAGTCCACGCCGCCGCTCATCGCGGCGAGCACCTTCACGACCGGGCTCCCGAGAGCGACGCCGAACGTGCCGCCGGAACGCTCTCCGCCAGCGCCGCGAGCACCGCGCCAACTTCGGCGGCAGTGGTGGTGCGGCCCATCGAGAAACGCAGCGCGCACACCGCGATCTCGCGTGGCACTCCCATCGCCGCGAGCACCGGCGAGGGCTCGACCGCGCCGCTCGCGCACGCCGCGCCGGCCGAAACCGCGACCCCGCGCGCATCGAGCGCCATCAGCAGATGGTCGCTGCGCGCTCCCGGGAACGACGCGTTGACGGTGTTGGGCAGCCGCTCGGCGTCACGCCCATGGATCACCACGTCGGGCGCGATCCCGCGCAGGCCGTCCTCGAATCGCCGGCGCAGCGCCAGGAGCCGCGCGGGTTCGCTGGCGAGCTCGCTCGCCGCCAGCTCGGCGGCGACCCCGAAGCCGACGATCCCGGGAAGGTTCTCGGTGCCGCCCCGCCGGCCGCGCTCGTGCGCGCTGCCGCGGAACAGGGGCTTCCACGGCGTGCCGCGCCTGAGGATCAGCGCGCCCGCGCCCTTCGGGCCCCCGAGCTTGTGGGCCGAAATCACCAGCGCGTCCACTCCCAGCGCCTCGAAGTCCACCGGCACCTTGCCGGCGGCCTGCACCGCATCGCAATGAATCGTCCAGCCGTTGCGCCGCGCGATCTCCCCCGCCTCGCGCACCGGCTGCAGCACGCCGGTCTCGTTGTTGGCCAGCATCAGCGCCAGCACGGTCGCATCGCCCGGCAGCTCCTCGAGTCCGTCGAGCCGCAGCACCCCGCGGGCATCCACCGGCAGATGCGAGCTCTCGAAGCCCAGCCCTTCCAGCACTTCGGCTGCACCGTGCACGGCGTGGTGCTCGAGCGCGCCGAACGCCACGCGCCGGCCCTTCGCGCTCGCCGCCAGCGCGAGGCCAATCAGCCCGGCGTGATCGCCCTCGGTGCCGCCCGAGACGAAGATCACCTCGTCGGGGCGCGCATGCACCAGCAACGCCACCTGCTCGCGCGCCCGCTCGATCGCGGCGCGCGCGCGCTGGCCCTCGTGATGCAGGCTGGAAGGATTGGCGTGCAGCTCGGCGAGCGCGACGCCCATCGCGTCGCGCGCCTCGGGCCGGACCGGAGTCGAGGCGTTGTGATCGAAGTAGATCATGGAGAAGGACCGCGCGGCGCCGCGCGCCTCAGGCGCTCGGCGGTCGCCGCTTCACTGCGTGGACTTCACGTAGCGCTCGAGGACCTCGATGCTCTCGGTCGCGCTCACCGCCTCGGGCGACTGCGGCGCGAGCGCGATCACCTTCCTCCACATGCGAATCGCGTCGCGATAGATGCCGGCGTCGGCGAACGCCACGCCCAGCGTGAAGTAGGCGCAGTAGGAGTTGGGCTTGTTCTTGATGACCTGCCGAAGCAGGTCTACCGCCTCGGCGGTCTTGGCCGAGGCGTATAGCGACGAGGCCAGCCGGCACATCGCCACCGAGTCGCCAGGCGCCGACTTCAGGGCCTGACGGTAGTAGCCCTGCGCCATCTCGGCGTGCCCGGCGGCGTCCTGCGCCGCGCCGAGGTTGACCAGGGCCTTCACGTCATGGGGGCGCAGCGTCACCGCCTTGGTGAACACCTTCACCGCCTCGACCGACTTGTCGCGGTCGAGGTACATCACGCCGAGCTTGTAGAGATTGTCGAACTTGGAGGAGTCCTTCGCCACCGCGCGCTCGAGCAGACCCAGGCTGTCGACCACCGCCGGCGTCTGTCCGGGGGGCGGGTTCGAGCCGCCGGCCGGCGCCTTCGCGGCCCCGGCGAGCCCGGCGCTCAGGGTCAGGACGAACAGCGGGATGAACAGCGCGGGAAGCGAAGCGCGACGCATCACGTAACCCTCCTCGAATGCCTCGATGTTCAAACGGCCGGTGAGGATAGCACGGCCGGGCGGGCGGCATGTAAGCGCTCGGTCAGGCGGAATCCGCAGTCTCGCCTAGACCCTCGAGCTCACCTGGCTCAATGCCGCTTCGAGATCCGCCCACAGGTCCTCGACCTCTTCGAGCCCGATCGAAAGCCGCACGCAGCCCTCGGGGATTCCGGCGCTGGCGCGAGCTCCGGGACTGAGTTGCCGGTGGGACGTGTCGGCCGGCATCGAGGCCAGCGATTCGACGCCGCCGAGGCTCGGGCCGAGGCGGAACAGGCGGAGCCCCTGGGCCACGGTCCGCGCGGCCTCGAGTCCGCCGCGCACGTCGAACGAGACCAGCGGGCCGAAGCCGAGCACCATCTGACGCCGCGCCACCTCGTGGTGCGGGTGATGGATGAGCCCGGGATAGAACACGCGCGCCACCGCCGGGTGGGTCTCCAGCCGCACCGCGATCTCGAGCGCGCCGCCGTTCATGGCCTCGAGTCGCAACGGCAGGGTCTTCAGGCTGCGCTCGATCAGCCACGCCATGCCGGGGTCGGGCACCGGTCCGAACACCTTGCGCACCTCCCACACCTTCTTCATCGCCAGCGCCGGGCCCATCACCACGCCGGCCAGCAGATCGCTGTGACCACCGATCGCCTTGGTCGCGCTGTGCATCACGAAATCCGCGCCGTGCGCGAGCGGGTGCTGGCCGACCGGCGAAGCGACCGTGCCGTCCACGGTCAGCTTCGCGCCGTGCTGGTGCGCGAGCTCGGCGGCCTGCTGCAGATCCACGATCTGAAGGGTCGGATTGGTGGGCGTCTCGACATGGAAGAGGCGCGTGCGGTCACGGAAGGCGTCCACCCAGCTTTCGGGCTTCCGGACGTCGACCAGATCGTAGGTCCAGCCGAGGCGCTCGGCGCCCCACTCGAGCAGGGTGTGCGTGCCGCCATAGCACTGCTCGACCGCCACGATGTGGTCGCCGGCCTCCAGGGCCGACAGGAACAGGCACCACAGCGCCGCCATGCCCGACGAGAACAGCAGCGCCTCCTCGGCCCCCTCGAGCTGAGCCAGCCGCTCCTCGCAGGCGCGCAGCGTCGGGTGTCCCTCGCGCTGGTAGAAGGCCCCGGCCGGCCCGCGCTCGCGCTCCGACAGCATGGCTTCGGTCGAAGCGAAGCTGAAGGTCGCCGAATGCACGATCGGCGAGCTCATCGGGCCCGCCGGAGTGTGATGCGGGCCGTGGACGGCGCGTGAGTTGGTCCCTTTCGGCGGGCGATTGCGGGATTCGGCGGTCACGTTCGGTCCCTCGCGATTGGATCCGGTTGGCAGGGCGCTCCGGCTGCTCTAGGCTGCTCGAGAATGCCACACGAGCATTCTAACTCCGCCCCGACCACGACGCCGATCCGCGCTGTGGACGCGCAGGCCGTGCGCCGCGTGCTGCTGCTGAGACCGCGCTTCATCGGCGACGTCTGCCTCACGCTGCCGCTGCTGGACGCGGTGCGCAACGCTTGCCCGCAGTCGCAGATCGCCTACCTCGTCGAGCGCGAATCGGCGCCGCTGCTGGAAGGCGATTCGCGCGTGGACGAACTGATCGTCGTGCGCCGATCCCCGAGCCTGATCGAGACCGCCGGCCTGGTGCGCCGGCTGCGGCGATTCGCGCCCGAGGTGGTGCTCGATCTGTTCTGCAACCCGCGCACGGCGCTGTGGTCGTGGCTCTCGGGAGGGCGGGTTCGCGTCGGGTATGCCCACAAGGGCTGGCGCTCCTCGCTCTACACCCACTTCTCCCAGCCACGCACGCTCTCGGCGATCGGCTTCCATCTCGCCTCGCTCGAAGCGCTGGGATGGGGCGCTCCCGAGGCGCCCTGGTCGAGCGGGCGCGCGGTGAGCGCGCCGGCGCCAGCGCCGCGCCTGATGGTGAGCGAAGCGCGCCGCGACGAGGCTCGCGCCGCGTTGCGCGAACTGGGAGTGCCGGACGACACCATGAAGGTCGGCTTCCATCCCGGGGCGCGCTGGCCGACCCGGCGCTGGGGACCCGCCAACTACGCGGAGCTGGCCGGCGCGTTCCTGTCCGCGCACGAGCGCGGCTTCGCGCTGATCACCGCCGGGCCGAGCGACGAGCGCGAGGCGCTCGAGCTGGCCCATGCCCTGGGCCCGCGCGCCCGCGCCATCACCGGCTGGCCGCTGGCGCGAGTGGTGGCGCTCCAGTCGCTGTGCCGGGCGTTCGTCAGCGGCGACAGCGGCCCGCTGCACACCGCGGTCGCCGCCGGCACGCCGACGCTGGGAATCCTGTCGCGCAATCGGCCGGCGATGTTCTTTCCCTACGCCGAATCCGCGGGACATCGCGCCTACTACGCGCGCGTCGAATGCAGTCCGTGCGATCGCGACCTGTGCAGCGACCTGCGCTGCCTTCGCCGCCTGTCGCCCAGCGGCGCCTGGGAAATCCTTTCGGCGATGCTCGACGGGCACGTCGAGGTGCCGGCGCTTTCGCCGCCCGCCCGCGCGACGGGAAAACCGATCAAGGCGGCGGGCGGACGAAGGTGAAGGTTCCGATCATCACCTTCCTCTCGGACTTCGGGCTCGAGGACTGGTTCGTGGGCGCCGTGCACGGGGCGATCCTCGAGGTCTGCCCCGAAGCGCGCGTGGTGGATCTGACGCACGCGATCCCCCCGGGCGACGTGGCGCGCGCCTCGTTCGTGCTCGAAGCCGCGGCGCCCGACTTCGCGCCCGGCACCATTCACGTGGCGGTGGTGGATCCCGGCGTGGGGACCGCGCGCCGCGGGCTCGCCGCGCGCGCGCGCGGACAGTGCTTCGTCGGCCCCGACAACGGCGTGCTCGACTGGGCGCTCTCGGATCCCGCGGCCGAAATCCGCTCGCTCGCCGAGCGACGTTTCTTTCGCGAGCCGGTGAGCCGCACCTTTCACGGCCGGGACGTGTTCGGCCCGGTCGCCGCCCACCTGGCGAGCGGCGCCACGTTCGATTCGCTGGGACCTCCGGTCGCCGATCCGGTGCGGATCGCGCGCCCCGCGCCGCGGCTCGAGGCCGGAGGGATTCGCGGCCAGGTCATGCGCGTGGATCGTTTCGGCAACGCGCTCACCAACGTGAGCGCCGAGCTGATCGCCGGCGCGTTTCCCGGCGTGCCGGACACCCAGCTGGAGATCGAGCTGTGTGGTCGCCGCCTGCGCGGGCTGAGTCGCTCCTACGGCGATTCGCCGGTGGGGTCGCTGGTGGCGCTGATCGGTTCCAGTGGGAGGCTCGAGGTGGCGCAGGTGAGCGGCCACGCCGCATCGCGGCTGGGGGCGGGCACCGGCGATCCGGTGCTGATCACGCGCGCCGGCTCGAGCGCCTAGACCCCGAAGTCCCGGGTGCCCCGGCCTCTCTGGGCACGGAGCACCCGGCTCATTTCCTAGGGATGCGCCTTCTTCGTGGTCGCCGCCGCCGCCGGCGTCTCCACCGCCTGGCTCAGCAGCTTGCTGGCGCGCGGGAACAGATCGAGCGCCGAGGTGAGCTGGTCGTCCTGCTCGCAGATCACGCGGTAGCGCTCCTGCGGGCCGAGCGCCGCGCTGGCCAGCTCCGAGCGCACCTGCCACAGCATGAACGGGCGGTCCGCGGTCCAGATCGAATCGGTGAGCGCGACCTTGCGGTTGTCCATGATCTTGTGGAGCGATCCCCACTCGTCGTCGCTCAGCTTGAAGTCCTTGCCGAACGAATCGGCATTCCACTTCTGATCCTTGTGCTGCGAGACGTAGTGGGTGGCGTACTCGAAGAACACGCGCTTCTGGATCATGTCGGCCTGCGGGCGCGTGAGCAGCGGCGGATCGTGGATCACCACGTCCGGATAGATGCCGCCGCCGCCGTACACCGTGCGTCCGGCCGCGGTCTTGAACTTCGGCCGCGTCGCCAGCACCGAGTCGGACGGCACGTCGTCCTTGAGCGCATCGAGCGCGTACTCGTCGCGGTCGCCGTACTTGGTGTAGTCGCGCTGGATCAGCCGCCCGCTGGGTGTGTAGTAGTGCGCGATGGTGAGCAGCAGCTTGGAGCCGTCCGAGAGCTTGAACTGGTTCTGCACCAGCCCCTTGCCGAACGAGTTGGTGCCGGCGACCAGACCGCGATCCAGATCCTGGATCGCCCCGGCCACGATCTCGGACGCCGAGGCGCTGCCGTGGTCGATCAGCACCACCACCGGCATGTCGGAATTCTTGTAGCGGCCGCTGCTGCGGTAGTCGGCGTTGGCCGAGGGCGTGCGCCCGCGGGTGTAGACCAGCAGCCGGTCACGCGGCACCAGCTGATCGAGCACGTCCACCGCCTGCGAGAGCAGCCCGCCCGAATTCGAGCGCAGGTCGATCAGCAGCTCCTTCATGCCCTGGGCCCTGAGCTTCATCATCGCGTCTTCCAGCTCCTCGCCGGTGGTCTGCGCGAAGCGGATCGGACGCACGTAGCCAACGCCCGGACGGATCATGAACGAGTAGGGAATGCTCTCGATCGGAATCTTGGCGCGCTCGATCGTGTACTTGAGCAGCTCGCTCTCGCCCTCGCGATCGATCGAGACCTGAACGGTGCTCCCGGCCGGTCCGCGCAGCTCCTTGAACACGTCGTCGGTGGTGACGGTCTTGGGCACCGGCTTGCCGTCGATCTCGACGATCTTGTCGCCGGCCCGGATGCCGAGGCGATAGGACGGGGTGCCCTCCATCGGCGAGATCACCACGATCTGACCGTCGCGAATCTCGAACTGAACGCCGATCCCGTTGTACTCGCCGTGGAACTCCTCGTCCATGCGCTCGGCGCGCTGCGGCGGCAGGTAGAGCGAGTGCGGATCGAGGGTCTTGAGCATGCCGTCGATCGCGCCGCGGATGAGCTTCTCGTTGTCGGGGGCGTCCACGTACTGGTTCTGGACCAGGTACAGCACGTTCTGGAACAGATCGAGCTGGCTGCTGAGATCGTTCCCGGGAGCCGCGACATCGGCGTTGCGCAAGGCGTCGCGCGCCTGAGGGGCGCGGGCGAGACCAAAACCCAGGGCAAGGGCGAGAGCCATGGCCAGCAGCGGCGGTCCGAACTTGGTGCGACGGAGGAACGACATGGAAATCCCCGGGTGAAGGTCCTAGCCCGCCAGAGTGCGGGCCTTGATGCGGCTCAACCGCTCGACCGCGGCTTCGAGGGTCTCCCGACGCCGCGCGAACTGAAACCTTAGACGCTGCCGGCCCGCGATCGGGTCGGCATAGAAACTCGAGCCGGGCACCGCGGCGACGCCGATTTCGGCGACCAGGTGTCGCGCGAAGGCCACGTCGTCCGGGAATCCGAAGCCCGAGATGTCGGTCATCACGTAGTAGGCCCCGCGCGGCCGGAACACGGCGAAACCGGCGGCCTCGAGCGCCGGCACCAGGTAGTCCCGGCGCTTCACGTAGCCCGCCGCCAGCTCGTCGTAGTAAGCGTGAGGGAATTCTAGCGCGACCGCGGCCGCCTCCTGAAGCGGCGCGGGGGCGCCGACGGTCAGGAAGTCGTGAACCTTGCGGATCGCCCCGGTCAATGCCGGCGGGGCCAGGCACCAGCCGAGCCGCCAGCCGGTGACGCTGTAGGTCTTGGACGCCCCGCTGATCACCACGGTCCGCTCGCGCATCCCCTCCAGGCTCGCCAGGCTCACGTGCCGCGCGCCGTCGTAGAGGATGTGCTCGTAGATCTCGTCGGTGATGGCGATCACGTCCCACTTCCGGCAGAGCGCGGCGATGAACTCGAGCTCCGGACGGGTGAACACCTTGCCGGTCGGGTTGTTGGGGGTGTTGATGATGATGGCTTTGGTGCGATCGGAGAACGCCTTCGCCAGCTCGTCCCCGTCGAAGCTCCAGTCCGGCTCGCGCAGGCGCACGAAGCGAGGGGACGCGCCGCACAGAATCGCGTCCGGCCCGTAGTTCTCGTAGAACGGCTCGAAGACGATCACCTCTTCGCCCGGGTTGACGAGCGCGAGCATCGTCGAGGCCATGCACTCGGTGGCGCCGCAGCAGATGGTGACTTCGGTCTCGGGCTCGTAGCGGAGCCCGGTGAAGCGCTCGGTCTTCGCCACCAGCGCGTCGCGCAGACGCTTGGCCCCCCAGGTGATCGCGTACTGATTGACGTCGGCGTGAAGGGCCGCGGCCGCCGCCTGCTTGAGCGCCTCGGGCGCCGCGAAATCCGGGAAGCCCTGCGCCAGGTTGACCCCCGAGTGCTGGTGGCAGAGCCGGGTCATCTCGCGGATCACGGATTCGGTGAAGCGCGTGCTGCGTTCGGACACGAGTTCGCGCATGAGGGAATCGAGTCTACCCCGCCCGGCCGCTCGTCCCAACGGGCGTTTTGCACGCCCGCGGCGCCGCCGCCGACCCGCGCGGGATCGGGCGCTCCCGGCGCGGTCCGGACCCGGCGCGCGGGCGCCGCGCTTTGACACTTCCGGCGGGCTGTCGGAACTTCGCGCGCCATGGACGGTCAGCGCGGCATCGCGCGCCGCATGGTGATCGGCCTGCCGGAAGGCGGCCTCTCCCCGGGATGGGAGCGAGACTTCTCGGCATTCCCTCCCGCGGGCGTGATCGTGTTCCGCCGCGACTTCCGCGACCTCGACGACCTGCGCCGGCTCACCACACGATTGCGCGGATTGGCCCGACCGCGCCGGCTGCTGATCGGCATCGACGAAGAAGGCGGCTGGGTCTCGCAGCTCGACGGTCATCTGCTCGTGCCTCCCAACGCCGCCCTCCTCGCCCGCGGCGCGAGGGATGGTGATATCGCCGAGGTTCACGCCGTCACCGCCCGCCGATTACGCGCCCTGGGAGTGGATTGGGACTTCGCGCCGGTCGCCGACGTACACTCCCAGCCGCGCAATCCCGTGATCGGCGCGCGGGCGTTCGGCTCGGGGCCCGAGGACGTCGCCCGGGCGGTGGGCGAGGCGCTCCGGGGATTCCGCGAAGGCGGCCTCGCCTCCTGTCTGAAGCATTTCCCCGGCCACGGCGACACCGAGGTGGATTCCCACCTGGCGCTCCCCTTCTGCCGCGCCGACCTCGCCACCCTCGAGGCGCGCGAGCTGGCGCCGTTCCGGGCCCACCTCGAAGCCGACGCCGTCATGACCGCCCACGTCGTCTATCCGGCGCTCGACGCCGAGTCCCCCGGCACCTTCTCGCCGGCCGTGGTCACCCGGCTGCTGCGCGAGCGGCTCGGCTTTCAGGGGGTGTGCATCACCGATGCGCTGGAGATGAAGGGTGCGTCACAGAACCACACGCCCGCCGAGGCCGGGCGACTGGCGCTCGGCGCCGGCTGCGATCTGTTGCTGTTCGCGTTCCACGACGAGGGCGTACGGCGCGCGCGACTCGAGCTCGCCGACGCGCTGGTGGACGGCGCCATCGACCGCGCCGGCTTCGACGCGGCCCGGCCACGGTTGGCGCGCTTCGACGCCGCGCATCCGGAACCCGGCGCCGAGGAGCTCTCCCGGCCACTCGAATCGCTGACGCCGCCCGACTGGAGGGAACGGCTCGAGGGCGTGATCGAGCGCGGATTGATCGTCCGCGGCGCCTTGCGCGACCCGGCACGTTCGCTGCCGTGGCGCGTCCGCGAGCCCGAGTTCGCGCGCGGGCCGACGCTGCGCGAGCTGTTGAGCGAAGCCCGCGAACCGATCACCACGGACGCAGGCGCGCCGGCGATCGAATTGATCGCGGTGGCGAGCCGGGTGCCGGTCGCGCCCGCCGAGATCGAGCGGTTCCGCGCCACCGCGCGCGCCGGACCGGCGGTGATCGTCGGGCTTCAGAACGACGCGTTCCTCGACGAGGCGAGCGAGGCCGCGGTGCGCCTCTCGGCCAGCGACGCGACCGAGCTGACGCGGCGCGTCGTGGTGCGCCGATTGATGAGCTTGCGTCGCTCGAGCTGAGGGCCCGGAGCCGCGCCCGAGGGCCGAGCCCAGGCGCAGACCCGTCAGTACGAGAAGTGGAACTGAAGGAACGACTGCGTCTCGTCCTTGATCGCCACCGCCGAGCCGAAGTAATTGCGGAATCGGTCGGCGTCGTGATGGATCCAGCGCATGGCGAAACGCAGCTCCGCGAACGGCACCGGCACCCAATCGGCTTCGAGCGCATACCGCGTATGCGTGTTGAGATCGCGAATGTAGGGGTCCGCGGCTCCGCGATCGAGACTCATGTAATCGTAGCGGGCGCGGAAGTTCGCCTGCTTCCACGGCCAGTAGTCGGTTTCGGCGTACCAGGCCAGCGAATTCTGCTTCGGCCCGGTGGCCTTCCCCGTGGGCGGCGTGAGCTCGTCGGTGCCCGCGCCGATTTCGCCGAGCAGCGCGACGTTCCGGCGATGAGCGATGCCGTAGTAGCCCCAGCGGGTCGCGCGCTGCACCTCGGTGACGCCGCCTGACGGAGGCAGCCGGCGGAAGTCATCGTAGATCGAGACCCCGCTCTGCGACCAGGCGTTGTTGTAGCCGAGCTTGAGGGTCTTCGCGCCGGCGTAGAAGCTCGGCCCGTAAAGCGGATGCGAGTCACCGTCGGTCCACGAGGCGCGCGCGAAGAAACTCCGCCATTCGGCGCCGTATTCCAGCCCCATGTCCGGCTGGCGCGGGTCGTAGGGCAGGAAGGAACTGCGGAGCGAGTCCACCGACCCCGAATAATTGAAGGGCGCTGAAGGAAAGAAGAAGTCCAGGTAGCCGTTGCGTGTCGCCACGGTGTGATCGTCCTGGCGCAGCCCGAACGGCGTACGGAAGCGGCCGGCCTTGAGATATCCGTTGAGCGGAAAACCGCTGATCAGGCCGAACGCGTCCTTGGTGCTCGAGCCGGCGTCGAAGCCGTCGCGCGAGTAGACCAGCGACAGGCGCGCGTGCGGCACGAAGGTCAGGTAGAAGGCGTTCTCCATGTCGAAGAACCCGGCGCGGTCGAGCGAGTCCGACTTCACCGTGGTGTTGGCGATCAGCATGAAGCGCTGATTGAGCCCCAGATAGAGCGGGAAGTTGTCGCCGACGCGATTGACCAGCGAGAGATCTTTCCACATCCCGCTGGTGTCGGCGTCGAGCGAGTGCCGATTCTTCGCGAAGGCGAAGCCGAATTCGTTGCGTGGTCCGCCGCCGTTGGGATCGAAATGACAGTTCTGGCAGAGCAGGCCGGTGCGCGCCGCGTAAAGCGGCACGCTCTCCCCGCCGCGCGTCGAGAGCAACGCGACCACCGACACGATCAGCAGCACCAGCGGAACGGCGCGAATCGGACGACGCATGGGCTCCTCCCCAACCGAACTGTTGCGGGGAGGCGCGCCGGGCATTCGCGATGAACCGCTCATTTCGCGCGCTTCCTCCGCCGAATCGAACGCGGCCGGCCGAAGCCTCCGCCCCCAGGACTCGCCACCGCTAGCACCGCGCCCGCCGGAACGTCAATCTGGAACTTGCCCGGCATTCGACGCGGCCTGCGCGGTTGCGCCGGATCGAACAGCTGATTCTCGCCCGGCGCTCCCCGCTGGCCGCCGGCTAGGCCGTACGGGCCGCGGACCCGCCGCTCGGAGATCACCGTGACGCGCGCCGGAACCCGCACTCGGATTGCGCGATGGATCCCATCGCCTCCGGCGAAGCGACCAGCGCCCCCACTTCGGCGACGAATGCGCGTCCACTCCACCTCGAACGGATATTCGTGCTCGAGAGCTTCCACCGGGGTGTTCCGCGTGTTGGTCATGTGCGCCTGCATCGCGCTCTCGCCCGGTCCGGCCGGTCCGCCGCCGTGCCCGCCGCCCAGCGTCTCGTAGTAGGCGAACGGCACGCCGCGCCGCGGGTCGAAGCCGCCGATCAGCAGGTTGTTCATGGTGCCGCTGCTCGCCGCCGGCATCCGGTCGGGCAGCGCGCGCGCGAACGCGCCCAGCGCCACGTCGACGATGCGCTGCGAGGTTTCGACGTTGCCGGCGCTGACCGCGGCCGGCAGTCGCGCGTTCACCACCGAGCCAGGCGGCGCATCCAGCGCGATCCGGCGGAACAGGCCGTCGTTCACCGGGAGCTCGCCGCCGATCGCGCAACGCAGCGCGTAGGTCGAGGCGGCCAGCGTCACCGGGAGCACGGCGTTGACCGGTCCCCGCGTCTGCGGCGCCGAGCCGCGGTAATCGAAGCGCGCCGTCGAGCCGTCGAGGCGCAGTGCGAGCGCGATGCGGATCGGACCATTCCCGAGCCCGTCGTCGTCGAGCGCATCCTCGAAGCGGAAGGTTCCGCGCGGCAGGCGCGCGAGCGCCGCCCCGGCGGCGCGCTCGCCGTGATCCATCACCGCGGCGGCGGCGCGCACCACGCCGGTACGGCCGCGCGCGGCGGCGAAGGCCGCGAGCCGCCGCGCTCCGGCGCGCTGCGCCCCGAGTTGCGCAGCGAGATCGGCGGCGCGCTCATGCGGCGTGCGCACGTTGGCGAGCAGCAGGCGCCATACCTCCTCGACCCGCCGGCCGCCGCGCTCGAGCCGCAGCGGCGGAATCCTGAGGCCTTCCTCGTAGATCTCGCGCGCGAGCGGCATCGACCCGGGCGCCGCGCCGCCCACGTCGGCGTGATGCGCGCGGCTCGCCACCACGAACTCGGGGCGAGTCCCGCCGAGGAATACCGGGCTCACCAGCGTGATGTCCGGAAGGTGCGTGCCGCCGGCGTAGGGATCGTTGAGCACCACGGTGTCGCCCTCGCCAAGCCCCTCGAGCGCCAGCGCCGCGCGCGCCGCGGTCGGCATGCTGCCGAGATGGACGGGAATGTGAGCGGCCTGGGCCACCAGCCGGCCCGCGCCGTCGAACACCGCGCACGAGAAATCGAGCCGCTCCTTGATGTTGGGAGAGTGCGCCGAGCGCTGGAGCACCAGCCCCATTTCGTCCGCGCAGGCGGCGAACAGCGCGGCGTCGAGGGCGAGCGAAACCGGATCGTGCCTCATCGGCGTCCTCGCCTCAGCACCAGCGCGCCCGCCCGGTGTCGCTCGCCGCTCCAGGCCGGCGCCACCCACAGCGTCGCACCCTCCTGCAGCACCACGCAGGGCCCCCGCAGCCGCCGGGGAAGCCGCTCGAAATCGTGCACCGGCACGACGATCGCCCGGCCGCCGATCCAGGCATGCGTGCTCGCCGGCCCCGCGGGCGCGCCCTTCGCGCTTCGAATCGCGCCGAGCCGCGCCGGCACCGCCGCGCGCACCTCGAGCGTCACCACCTCGACGCTCTGATGCCGCGCCGCGAAACCAAACCGCCGCTGGTGCGCGCGATGAAAGCGCTCGACCAGGTCGCCGGTGACCGGCAGGGTCAGTTCGTGCGACTGGCCGCGATACCGCACTTCGGCCCATTCGCTGACCCGCGCGCTCGGCCGATCGGGACGCAGCAGCTCGCCGAGCACCCGCCCGCGCAGTCGCCGCAGTTCGCGCGCGATCCCGGAACGGTCGCGCGCATCGAGCAGCACGCTGCGGCTCCGCTCGCGTCGCGAGCCGCCGAGCAGCGCGCCGAGCGCCGAGAGCACGCCGGCGTGCGCGGGGAACACCACCGCCTCGCATTCGAGCGCCTCGGCCAGCGCGCAGGCATGGAGTCCGCCCGCGCCGCCGAAGGCCACCAGCGCCGCGCCGCGCGGATCGTGCCCGCGCTCCACCGAGACCGCGCGGAGCGCCGCCGCCATGCGCGCTTCGGCGAGCGAGAGGATCGCCGAGGCCGCCTCCTCGCGACGCGGTCGCGCGATGCTTCGACCGAATCGCGAGATCGCGCGAGCGGCGGCCTCGCGATCGAGCGGCAGCGCCCCGCCGCCGAGCGCGCGGAGCGGAATCCGTCCCAGCATCAGCAGCGCGTCGGTGACCGTCGCCGGCCCGCCGCGCCCGTAGCACGCCGGGCCCGGGGCGGCGCCGGCGCTCTCCGGGCCGACGCGTGGCAGGCCACCGGCGTCCACCGACGCGATCGATCCGCCGCCCGCTCCCACGGTGTGCACGTCGAGCATGGGCAGCAACACCGGGAAGCCAGCCACCTCGCGCGAGCGCCGCCGCGGCAACTCGTCGCCCTCGACATAGGCAACGTCGGTGGAGGTGCCTCCCACGTCGAGCGTGAGCGCGCGCGCGAAGCCGGCGTCCCGCGCCGCGACCGCGGCCGCCGCGAGCCCGCCGGCCGGTCCCGAGAGCAGTTGCCGCACCGGTTCGCGCGCGGCCTCCGCCGGCGGCGCGGTGCCGCCGTGCGAGAGCACGATCTCCAGCTCGGCCCGCGTCCCGCGGGCCAGCGCCTCGAGGTATCCCGACAGTCGCGGCAGCAGATAGGCGTTGGTGACGGTGGTGGCGAACCGCTCGTACTCGCGGAATTCGGGGCAGAGCGCCGCCGAATACGTCACCGGCAGGCCGAGCGTTTCGAGCGCGCGCGCGAGACGCCGCTCGTGCCGGTCGCTGGCGTAGGCGTGGAGCAGCCCGACCGCCACCGCCTCGGGGCGCGTCCGGCGCACGCTTCGCGCCACCCGCCGCGCCTCGGCCGGGCCGAGGGCGAGCTTCGCGCGGCCCGCGGGGTCGAGGCGCTCACGCGCGCCGATCCGGCGCTCGGCCGGGACCAGCGGCGCGACCCGGCGCGGCTGCAGCGCATAGAGCTGCGGCCGATCCTGGCGGCCGATCTCGAGCAGATCCTCGAATCCCCGGGTGGTGACGAAGGTGACGCGCGCGCCCTTTCGCTCGAGCAGCGTGTTGGTCGCCACGGTCGAACCGTGGCGAATGCGGGTGCCCGATCCGGCGCCCAGGCGGAGGAGCCCCTCGAGCACGGCACGCTCCGGAGCCGCGGGGGTGGAGGGCAGCTTGAGCGCGCGCCACAGGCCGCCCACTCGCGCAACGAAATCGGTGAACGTGCCGCCGGTATCGACGCCGATCCATTCGGGTGCGCGCGCGCCGGCGGCGATCACCGGCCCCGCGCGCTTCGGGCGGCGCGTGCGGCGCGGCTTCATGCCGGTGGCGGCGACGCCGGAGGAGCCCGCCGCTTGCGCAGACGGTCCACCAGCACCCCGAGCCCGAGCGCGATCCCGGCGACCAGCAGCACCCAGCCCGGAATCTTCACCGCCCGGCCGACCAGAGCGAGCGCGAAGTAGTAGGGAATCGCGCCGAGATAGACGGCCAGACCGTAACGCAGCGCCGGGTAGCCGATCGCGGCCGCCACCAGCTTGAGCGGCGCGTCGGGCAGCGGCGTCAGCCGCGCCCAGAACAACGCCAGGAACATCGTGGAGGGATACCGGGCGAGCGCGGCGTCGAGCTTTTCCCTGGACGGGGCGAAGCGCCGCATCCACGGCTGGCTCTCGTGCAGGATCCAGCGCAGGATCAGCAGCTGGACCGTGCTCCCCGCGGCGCTGGCGAGCCCGCCGAAAGTCGCCACCGTCCAGGCCGGTTGTCGCTTGCCGTACTCGAGCAGGAGCGGCGTGGTGGCGAATGCGAACGTGGCGCCGTCCACGAACAGCAAGAGGCACAGCATCCACAGGCTGTCGACGGACACGCGGATCCTCTCCGAAGAGATCACGGCGCCCTCGTCTCGAATGAGGGCGCCGCATCCTACCAGCGCTCGGAGCTCCCGAGCCGGAGCTAGATCGCGGGAGCCGGCGGCTCCGGCTCGCGCGGCGGCCGGGGAGGCATGAAGGATTCAGGCGGCGATGGCGGCGGCGGGGGTGGCGGCGGCGCCGTATCGAGCGTCGTCACCACCGTGCCGGCCGGACCGGGTGGAGGCGCGTAGGGACCGGGGGGCGCGGGCGCCGGCGAGCCGGGCCCTGGACCGACCGCGGGGCCGCGGCGGCCATGCCACCAGCGGGCGATCGGGCCGGTCGTGAATTCGGAGCGAAGCAGCGCGCCCCAGCCCGTGACGCCCACCAGAATGGTGAAGACGATCAGCAGTACGTGGAACAGCTGCCCGAATCCCGAGAACAGCGGGATGAAATGGATCGCCTTCATGACCGAGGCGACGAACAGGGCGCCGCCGAGCGAGAGGACGCCGATCATGGTCGCGCGCATCAGCGTCGGATGCATCTGCCCCTGTCGCACCGCCAGGCGCTCGCCGAGCACCGCGGCACCCACCACTCCGCCCCAGACGCCGAACACGGCGACCAGCAGGAAGTAGGCGAACAGCAGCGCGATGCCGAGCGGGATGCCGATGATGGTGATGCAGAGCAGCGCCGTCAGCAGCGCTACCGCGATCAGACCCGGGATCAGCAGCACGACCGCCAGCCAGCCCACCAGGAACGCGCCTCCGCCCGACTGCCGGAACGAATCCACCGCCGCCTGAGTGCGCCCCGGCGTGATCTTGACCACGACCCAGCCCAGCAGCAGCCAGATCAGCAGCCACGCCAGCGAACGGGCGACGCGATTGCCGCGCTCGACGTCCACGTCGAAAGTGCGATGCCGCAGGGGCGCGGAGAGAATGCGCTCGCGATTGCGGCCGAGCCCGACCACGCGCTTGCCGCTCACCACCGCGCCCGGGTCCTCGTGCAGCTCGCCGCCCATGCAGACGACGTCGCCGTCCACGCGCGCGGTGGAGTCGAGATAGATGTCTCCCCCCACCGACACCGCGTTGCCCTCGACATGTCCCTGCACGCGAAGATCGCCGCCCACCGCCAGCACGTCGCCGGTGACCACCTCATCGCGCCCGATCTCGATGTCGGAGCCCACCCGCATGATGTCGCCGGACTTTCCGACGATGACGGTGGGCGGGCTGGGAGGAGTCGGCGGAGCCGGCGCAGTCGGCGGCACCGGTGCGGCCTCGCCGCTCGAAGCGTGTCCGCGGCTCGCGCGGCGGCCGGAGTGCTCGAGCGAAGAGGAACTCTCGGGGGGCAGCGGCGTGAACTTCATCTCGTCGGCCCGGGCCGGAGAGGCAACCCACTCCTGAACCGCGACCAGGGCCCGGGTCAGCCGGTCGAGGGACGCCGCCCGCATCTGGGCCGAACCCTCGAAGGCCGCCGCAGCGGCCCCCAACAGGCAGGTGACGCCCAGCAGGACTTGCGTGGCGCGTGCTCTCATGATTCTCGGCCTCCCGTGGAGAGATGGATATCGCCTGAAGCGCTGCGAAGCTGAATGACGGCCGAGCCCTGCCCGACGCGTCCGGTGATGACGCGGCGCGAGAGCGACCCGGCCTGGATTTCGGCGCGCGTCTCGAGCGAGCCGTTCGAGGTGCGAAGCTCGATCTGACCGCCGACCCCCGGACCCAGCGCCACGTGGATGTCGCCGCTGCTGGTCGTGACCTGGGCCCGCGAGAGCGGCGCGGCCAGGGTGAGCTCGACGTCGCCGCTCGAGGCCGCGACCGTGGCGCGAGAGGCTACGCGATCCGCCACCACGTGTCCGGTGGTGGTGCCGACCTCGAGGCCTCGCGGCGCCTGGTTCACGTCGACGTCGCCGCTCACGGTGCCGATCAGGATCGAGTCAGCGGCGTCACGCACCGAGATGTCGCCGCTGGTCGAATGCGCATCGAGCGGCCCGCGAATGCCGCGGATCTGGACGTCGCCGCTCACGGTGCGAATCTTCGACGCTCTCAGATCATCGCCGGTGACGTCGCCACTGGTGCTGGTGAGGGCCACGGCGGCGCCCGGAGCATCCACCTGGATGTCCCCGCTGGTGCTCTCGAGCGTCTGCCGGCTCCCGAGTTCTCGCGAGGAGATGTCGCCGCTCGCGCAGCGCACCTGTACCTCGAGGCTCGCCGGCACCTCCAGCCCGAGGCGAATCTCCGCGCTCGGAATCTCGAAGTCGGAGAACAGGTCCCAGAAACCGATTCGAATCGATTGGGACGAAGGATAGTGGACTTCGACCACGAACTGACCGTTGTCCGTGCGGGTGTCCACCCGCATCTGGTCCGCCAGGCGCGCCATTTCGGACTTCGAATTGCCGCGAACCAGCTTCAGGGCGGTGAGATGGAGCCGCCCGTCGTTGCTCGGCGAGAGCACCACCTGACCGCGCGCATTGAGGACTCGGACCGCGGTCAGCCCGGCGGTGCCAACGTCCAGCGAACTCTGCTCGCGCAGATCGCCGGCCAGCGCCGCGCTCGGGGCGCTCGCCAACAGCAGCATGAGGGGCAGAATTCGCGTGATTCCAAACACCGGCTCCGTCCTCCCTGGGCTGCCTCCCCTTACGGCAACCAGGCGCCTGGGGTTGCGCGATCCGGCCAAAATCGAAGCTGAGCGAATCGGCTCAAACAGGACGGGGAGCGTCCTTTGCAGGCGCTCCCCTCCCGATGACACACGTCCAGGTCGCCCCGGCCGTCGATCAGTGATGCATGGAAGTGTCGGCCATAGCCGAGTCGGAGTGCATCGTGCTGTCGGACGGCATTGAGCTCGTCGAGGACTCCGAGGTAGCCGGCGTCTGTTCGGCCTTCTTGCCGCAACTCGCGACCATGAAGGCGAGGGCGAGGGCCAACAGGGAGGCCATCACCAGAGCGGACATCTTGCGCATGTCTTTCACATTCACCTCCTCTCGGTCACGCCGCCCGGGAATCTTAAGTAGTCGTTCCCAGGCGACCCGATTCATTGATGTGGACTCGATGACAGAAAAAAACACCACTCAGGAGCGGTGTTGGGGCCGGCAGCGTCCCTGCTCATGTCGAACGGAAGGGTTGAATACTCAAAGCCCCCACGGTGGCTTCGCGCCGGAGGATCGGGAGTACTCACAGTCGAAGCGCCGGAAGACTAGGGATGCCTCCCCGGCTTGTCAACCCGCATCGGGGTCCCGAGCGGAGCTGGGTCAGCACTCGCAAGCCCAAGGAATCAAACGCATTGGAGCGCATGATCCAGGTCGGCCCTGAGATCGACGAGGTCCTCGATACCCACCGAAAGCCTCAGCAGGCCGTCCGCGAAGCCCATCGCCAGCCGGGTCTCGCGCGGCACAGAGGCGTGCGTCATCGAGGCCGGGTGGCACACCAAGCTCTCCACGCCCCCGAGACTCTCGGCGCGCGTGAAGAGCGTGAACCGATCGAAGACCCGCCGGCCCGACTCGAGTGAGCCGTCGCCGGCGATGAAGGAGATCATGCCGCCGAACCCCGAGGCCTGCCTTCGGGCCAGCTCATACTGGGGGTGCGAGCGGAGTCCCGGATAGAACACGGCGCTGACCGCTTTCTGCGTGGTCATGAACTCGGCCAGCTCGCGAGCGTTTTCCTCGTGGCGCTTCATGCGAACCGCCAGGGTCTTGGTGCCGCGCAGAGCGAGCCAGGAGTCCATCGGCCCCGGCACCGCTCCCGACGCGTTCTGCAGGAAGCGGAGCTGCTCGTGGAGGGCCTCGTCATTGGTGATCAGCGCCCCCCCGATCATGTCGCTGTGCCCGTTCAGATACTTGGTGACCGAATGCATCACCACATCGGCCCCCAGCTCGAGCGGCCGCTGGAAGAACGGCGTCATGAACGTGTTGTCGACCACCAGCTTCGCGCCATGGCGGTGCGCGATCGCGGCGACCGCCGCGATGTCGGTCAGCGCCATCATCGGATTGGTGGGCGTCTCGACGAACACCAGCCGCGTGCGAGGCGTGAAGGCCTGCTCGACTTCCTCGGCCCGGGCGCCGTTCACGTAGGTGAACTCGAGGCCGAAGCGGCGGAACACCCGTTCGAACATGCGATAGGTGCCACCGTAGAGATTGTTCCCCGCCACCACGTGGTCGCCCGAAGAGAGCGTCTGCATGAGCGTGTTGGTGGCGCCGAGGCCCGACGAGAAGCACAGTCCGTGGCGGCCGCCTTCCAGGGAGGCGAGATTCCGCTCGAGCGCGAAGCGCGTGGCGTTGTGCCCGCGCGCGTATTCGAAGCCCTTGTTCTTGCCCAGCGCTTCCTGAGCGTAGGTCGAGGTCTGGTAGATCGGCACCGTCACCGCGCCGGTGGTCGGATCGGGTTCCTGGCCGGCGTGAATCGCGCGGGTGCCGATGCCGGCATTGGGCGACAGCGAGCGTTCGCCGCCCATTACTCGTTCCCCGCGATGAACTGGAGCATGTCGAAGCGGGTCAGAATGCCTTTGACATGGCCGTCCTCGCGAATCAGCACCGCCGGCGTACGCGAGGTGAGCAGGTTGGTCACGTGGCTGACCGGCTCGCCGGCGTCCACCACCGGTAGCGGCTCGCCCATCAGCGTTGCCACCTGCTGATCGAGCACCTGCGAGTTCTCGAGGACACGTTTCAGCAGCTCGTTGTCGAATACCGTGCCCACCAGCTGCCCCTTTCGAAACACCGGAATCTGGGTGATGTCGTGCTGCTCGACCAGCTGGAGCGCGCGCCGCACCGGCTCGTCGGCTTCCACCGAGAGCAGCCTCGGCAGCTTCCGTCCCTTGGTCCCGAGCACCTCGTGAACCCGCGTGATCTCGGGATCGAGCAGGTGGTTGTCGCGCATCCACTCGTCGCTGTGGACCTTGGTCAGGTAGCGCTCACCGGTGTCGGGGAGCAGCACCACCACCAGATCGTTGGGTGTCAGCGCGCGCGCGACCTGGAAGGCGACCCAGGCCGCCATGCCCGAGGAACCGCCGACGAAGATCGCCTCCTCCCGCGCCAGCCGGCGCGCGGTGTTCAGGCCGTCGCGGTCGCTGCACGAGAGGATTCGATCCACGACCTTGAAGTCGGTCGCGCCGGGAATGAAGTCCTCGCCGACCCCCTCGATCTTGTAGGGGTGGGCCTCAGTGATCTTGCCGGTCTCCTTGTAGTGCCTGAGGATCGACCCCACCGGATCGGCGCCCACCACCTGCACACCGGCGTTCTTTTCTTTCAGGTACCTGCCGGTGCCCGAGATCGTGCCGCCCGTTCCCATTCCCGCCACGAAGTGCGTGACGCGGCCACGGGTCTGCTCCCAGATCTCGGGACCCGTCGACTGGTAGTGCGCAAGGGGGTTGGCGGGATTGTAGTACTGGTTCATGAGGCAGGCGCCGGTGCGCTCGGCCGCCACTCGCTTCGCGACCGAGTAGTAGGACTCGGGAGAATCTGGCGCCACCGCGGTCGGGCTCAGGAGCACCTCGGCGCCGAACGCCTTGAGCAGGTTGACCTTTTCGCTCGACACCTTGTCCGGCATGCAGAACACGGCGCGATATCCGAGCACCGCCGCCACCATCGCGAGGCCAAGCCCGGTGTTTCCCGACGTGCACTCGACGATCGTGCCGCCGGGCAGGAGTCGCCCCTCGCGCACCGCCGCCTCCACCATCGCCAGGCCAATCCGGTCCTTCACGCTCCCGCCGGGATTGAAGTATTCGAGCTTGGCGAGCACCGGCGCCGGACAGTCTGCCGCGAGCTTGCGAATGCGGACCAGGGGCGTGCGCCCAACGAGGCTCAGCACCGTCTCGTGGTACTCGAGACCGTCGAGAACGCTGCTCACGGGGAACCCACTCCTTCGGGGCGAGGGCGGATGGAATGAAACGAGGCGCTGGGGAGGTTAGGCAGCGCCTCGGAGATCGTCAAGCCTTCGGTCATGCTCCGAAGATTGGTGATGGTGCAGGACGTGCAGGGACTGACCCTGCATGTCGCCAGCGGGTCGCTTCTCGCCCCCATTCTGCCCCAACCCATCCTGTTGCCACCACCGCACTAGCGGGATCGGCTGGCGCTG
>DATKAB010000165.1 GCA_035498555.1 Candidatus Sulfotelmatobacter sp. | reverse complement strand
ACCTTCTGCGCAGCGATCGCCGCGCATCACGCCGTGGGTCGCGATGTGGATCACCTCGCAACCGTGCGCCGCCGCCTTGAACGCCTGCTCGGTGGCCGACGCACCGGTGAGCAAGTGCGTCGCGCCGGCGCGCGATTCATTCCACTCGCCGAGAATATCGGTCACCTCGGCGCCGCTGCCCGGGAGCGGCGGCAGCGCGAGTGGGGCGCCTGCCGCGCACGGATCGGGCGCCGAGCGCACCACCGCCGCGAGCATCGGGCCGGCCGGTGCCGACGGCGCTTCAGTACGATTGAAATCCGGTGCGCCCACCGCCAGCAGCTCGCCCGAACCGTTCGCCGCCGACGAATCGAGCATCGCGACCTCGGCGTCGAGCGGATGCATGAGCGGGCCCTGGTCCGCGAAGTACTTCTTGGAGCCGACCGGCAGCGCCGGCCACGGCAGATCAACCACTGGCCCGTCGGGCACGATGAAGATTTCGGATGATTGCGCGAGCAGCGGCGCGAGCGGCGCCCACACGCGAGCGCTCACCGCCGCGCCGAGCTTGCGGCAATCGGCCTCGGCGCGCGCCGCGGCCTTCGCGTCCGCCGGCGGCTGCGTGCTCAGCGCGGCGGTCCACGCTTCGACCGCCGCGTGCAGCGGGCCGTAGAGGCCCAGCTCGACCCGATGCAGTTGCGGATCGCCGGCGCGCGCCACGAACGCCGAGACGTGCGCGCTGTCGCGCCAGCCGTTGTTGATCGCGATCGAGAGCAGCGCCTGCCCGGCCCTGAGCGTGGCGCGCACGTCGGCCAGTCCGTGGTCGCGCGGCACCGCGCCCGCGCCGCGCGCCGACAGCACGTCGCCATATGCCTGTTCGGCCTCGTTGGCTTCGAGCTGCGCGCGCGCGATGCTCGCCCGCGCCGCCGAGTCGCCGGCAACGCCGCGCACCAGCAGTCGCGCGTAGCGATCCTGCGCCGAGCGCCAGCGCGCGTTGGCGCCGGCCACCGCGGTGTCGCCTTCGAAGCCGCGCGGGGTCGCGCGCCGGGCCAGCTCGCCGCGCATCAGGCCGCGCCGGCGCACCATGTGGTCCCACGCCGTCTCGAGGCGCGCCGGGTTGCTGCCCGCCAGGCTCAGCACCAGATCCTGCTCGCCGACCGTGCCCTGAGCGAATTGCAGGCTGCGCCGGTCGGACAGCCGGCCAAGATTGATGCGCAGGCTTTCGCGATTTCGCTGATCGCAGTCGAGCGCCTCGCTCCACGCCGTGTCGGCCTGTCCGCGCTTCCAGTCGGCGTAGGCGCAGAAGTACTGAAACGTACCGGGGAGGACCGGAAGGTTCGAGCCATAGCGCGCGCGCAACTGGTCGAGCCGGGCGCGCGACCGCGTGAGGCCCGCGGTGTCCCCGAGCCCCACGTAGCTGTACACGCGCTCGTACTCGGTTTGAGCGAGAATCTGCGCCGACGGAGTGCGCCTGGCGTTTTCGCTGCGCTCGGCGCTGTCGCACATCGCGAGCGCCTCGGAGAATCGGCGGCGCCGCTGCAGCTGCTCGGCGTGCTGTTGATACGCGGTTCCGAGCAGGGCACGCACCGGCCCCGGATTGGCCGCGAGCAGGGACTCGATCTCGGTGTACCGGCGAAGGCCCGCGTCACCGGGAGTGATTTGCGCCTGGGCGCCGGCCAACAGGAACTGGAGATTGAGGGTGCGCGAACTGGTCGCGCCATATTGTGCCGCGTACGCGGGAATCAGGGGCTGGAGCAGCGCGATCGCGCCGCCATAGTCGCGCATGAGAGCGAAGGCGGTGGCGAGATTGCCGCGCAGGGTCAGCGCCTGGCGTGAATCGTCGCCGAAGTTGAGCCGTACGATCCGATACGACTCCTGAAGCAGGTCCACGTCGCGCGCGTAGTTGCCCTGGCGAGCCTCGAGGTCGGCGAGGATGTTGAGCGGCACCCAGCGGGAGGGATGGTCGTTGGCGCCGATCTTCGCGAACGTGGCCAGCGAGCCTTCGAGGACTTCGCGGGCGCGGCCGAAATCCGCCAGCTCCATCCAGCAGGCGCCGGTCTGCGCCTGCAGCAGGGCCACCGCCGGGCTGTCGGCGCCGTCGGCCAGTGTGCGCGCCGCGATCGCCTGGTTCCACGCGTCGAGCGCTTCGCGGATCTCGCGCCGGTCGCGATGGCAGAGCGCCAGCTGATTCCAGGCTTCGGCAACCAGCGTGTCTTTGGGCGCGAGTGTCGCGCTGTAGATGTCGACCGCGCGCTTCAAATGCACAAGCGCGCTGTCAGTGTGGTCGGCGCCCTGGAGCGCGCGGCCGATCAGCAGCTCGGCCTCGGCGACCGGCGGCGTGTTGTTCCCCAACTTGCGGGCGCGGATGTCGCGGGCGCGAAGGCCATCGTTGAGCGCGACACCGTCGGCGTAGCCCGTCTGTCGCATGTGCGCGACACCGGCGAGATAGCTTGCCTCGGCGATCGCGAGCGAATCCGTCTTCGGCTGCTTCGCGAGATCGGCGAGCGCGGCGGTGGCGAGGCTTTCGGACGCTGCCCATTGGGACTGCGCCTGCAGCGCGCGGATCGCCGCCAGGTCGGGGGCGGCGGCCCGAGCGACCGGTGCGATACCCACCATCATCGCTAACAACGGCACGGCCAGGCGCATGCCTGCGACCTCTCGAACCCTACAGACGTGGACGCAATAAGCATGGCCCATGGCGGGCTCGGGCTGCAACACCTTCGGTCGGGCCTCCGAGGGCGGCGATTGAGCGCGGCCTCGCGATGGCCTAACGTGCGGCGTTCCTGCCGCGCAACGTTCCCGTTCGAGAGCCCGCTCCCCAGTGAACTCCCGACCGACCATGGTCGTGTTGCTGATCGCCGCATTCGGCGCCGCGTGCGCCGTGCCGGCCGCGTTCGCTCGCGCGCCGGTCGGTAGCGGGACCATCGACCCTTCGGCGCAGTCGAAGCCGAGCATCGATCCGATCGATGCCTCGGCCGATGGCACCAACGAGCACTCGGGGAGCGGCGTCACGCCGCTGATCGCACCGATTCCGTTCAAGAACACGCAGGTCGGCTGGGGGCTGGCCGTGATGCTGGGCCTGATCCATCGCTTCGATCCCGACACGTTGTACAAACCCTCGACCGGCGGGATCGCCGGCTTCTATACCGAGAACAAGAGCTGGGGTTGGATGGTGATGGAGATGGCGCGCATTCAGCACGACACCTGGCGGCTGCGGGGGCTCGCGAGCCACTGCGACATCAACTACGACTTCTACGGCATCGGCGAGGATGCGGGGAACGCCGGCAAGTCCATTCCGCTCGAGCAACCCATGAACTTCGTGGCCGGTTCGGCGCTGCGGCGATTCATGCCGAGTCTGTACGCGGGCGCGTCCGTGCTGTGGCTGCAGACCAGTGTTTCGCTCAAGAACAATTCGGGCGTGGTACCGCCGCCCGAGCTTGAGGATCTCAGCCGGACCGATCTGCTCGCGCCCGGCGTCTCGGGCGAATTCGACACGCGCAACGACGACTACTGGCCGAGCCGAGGATCGATCGCGTCGCTCAAGGGCAATTTCTTCAGTTCGGCGCTCGGCAGCGCGCGGGACTTTCAGCGCTATGCCGGCGCGTGGTCGTGGTATTCGGGAACGCGTTTCCCCCGCACCATTGTCGCGACCAACCTGAACGTGACCGCGGCCGCGGGCGACGTGCCGTTCTGGGCCATCCCCTCGCTCGGCGGCGGGCAGTACGGGCTGCGCGGCTACACGCAGGGGCGCTATCGCGACGACGTCGTGACCACCGCCCAGGCCGAGTTGCGCTGGCATGCCCCGAATCGGCTCGGTGCGGCGGTGTTCGGCGGCTTCGGCCAGGTGGCGCCGAGCGTTAGCGAGTTGGCGAGCGCGCAGGTGCTGTGGGGCGGCGGCGCCGGCGTGCGGCTGCAGCTCACCAAGGAGTACCCCATGCACATGCGGCTCGACTTCGCGTGGGGGAAGACCGAGCGGCTGCTGTACTTCAGCGTGGGGGAGGCGTTCTAGCTCCTCGGGCCGCGCGCAGCCGATCGGTCATGCTCCGAAGATTGGTGATGGTGCAGGACGTGCAGGGACTGACCCTGCATGTCGCCAGCGGGTCGCTTCTCGCCCCCATTCTGCCCCAACCCATCCTGTTGCCACCACCGCACTAGCGGGATCGGCTGGCGCTG
>DATKAB010000164.1 GCA_035498555.1 Candidatus Sulfotelmatobacter sp. | reverse complement strand
ACCTGGGGCACCAGCTGGATCCGCATCGGCACCTACAAGAACGCGCCGCTGATGCTGAACCAGGTGACCATGTCGATCGAAGGGTCGCTGCTGTTCGTGGCGGCCGGGGCGATCATCAGCTTCCGCCAGGCCTGGAGCCTGTTCCTGGGGGCCATCATCAACTACGTGGTGCTGGCCCCGATCATGCTGAATGCGGGCGATATCGAGGCCCCCAGCTTCCGTAGGATCTCGAGCTGGAGCTTGTGGACCGGCGTGCCGATGATGGTGACGTCAGGCCTGCTCTTGTTCTTCATGAACTGGAAGACCGTGATTCGAGCGTTCAGCACCATTACCACCTTCCTGACCCGCAAGGTCGAGAACGACCCCATGGCGAAGATCGAAGTGCCCGGCTCGTGGTTCCTGATTGGCTATGCGGTGCTGGGCGCCGCGGTGATCGCCCTGGGACATCAGCTCTTTCACATTCAGATCTGGATGGGGCTGATCGCGGTGCTCATCACCTTTCTGCTGGTGGTGGTGGCGGCGCGCGCGACCGGCGAGACCGACATCACGCCGGTGGGTCCGCTCAGCAAGATCACCCAGCTCACCTTCGGCGCGCTGGCGCCGGGGAACATCTCGACCAACCTGATGACCGCCAACATCAGCGCCGGCGCCACCTCGGCCGCCGGGGATCTGCTCACCGACTTGAAGAGCGGCTATCTGCTCGGCGCCAATCCGCGCCAGCAGTTCCTGGCTCAGTTCTTCGGCGTGTTCGCGGGCGCGCTCATCATCGTGCCGGTGTTCTTCATCCTGATCCCCGACGTCAACATGCTCGGCACCGAGAAGTGGCCGGCGCCCGCCGCCCTGGTGTGGCGTGGCGTGGCCGAGCTGCTCGCCAAGGGCGTCCATGCCCTGAAACCCACCGCGCGCATCGGGCTCGTGATCGGCGCGGTCAGCGGCATCGTGTTGACGCTGCTCGAGACCTGGCTGCCGAAGTACAAGAAGTTCATCCCGTCGCCCACCGGTCTCGGGCTCGCGTTCACGATCAATGGCTTCAACTCGGTTTCGTTCTTCATCGGCTCGTGCATCGCGCTGTGGCTCAGCCGGGCCAAGCCCAAGATTCATCAGCAGTACACGATCCCGGTTTCGTCGGGTCTGATCGCCGGCGAGAGCCTGATGGGCGTCCTGATCGCGTTTCTGACGATCTTCAAGATTCTCGAATAACGCGGCCGTTCCCCTCGGAGGGCCGGCCGCTTCGTCAAGGAGGACGAACGTGCGCAACTCCCACCGCAATATCCGCCGCACCGCCGGCTCCCTGCTGCTGGCGGCGCTCGGGCTCGCGCTGGCCGTTCCGGCCCTCACGCAAGCGCCGCCCAGCCCGGTCGAGACCCACGAACAGCAGCTCGCGCAGCAGTTGTACGGCTTGGTCGCGTCGAGCTTCGATCCCTCGAAGGGCGGCTTCGTCCAGAACGGAATGCCGAATGAGAGCTCGGTCGAGCTGGCGTGGCGTCTGGCACGCGACGGCCAGCCGGACTGGCGCGATCGTGCGCGCCTGACCGTCACCTGGACCTGGATCCTGTACGACTCGGTCGGCGGGGGACTGCTGCAGAGCATGAAGGACGTGCGCCAGGATTTTCCCAGCTTCGAGAAACACACCGACTCCAACGCACGGCGGCTCGAGAATCGCATCGACGCCTGGCTCGACAGCAAGTCCGACGACGACAAGCGCGCCTGCCGCGCGCTGCTCGATTTCTTCGAGCGCACCCTGATGCGACCGAAAGGCGGCTTCGTCTCGGGCCAGGGCGGCGATCAGTTCGTCATTCCGGCCGACAACGGCTACGGCATTCACGCCTACTTCCGCTGGGGTGCGGCGACCGGCGAGACCAAGTGGCGCGACTTCGGCTTCAAGAGCCTCGACGAGGTCTGGACCTCGTGTTGGGACGATGCCCAGGGCATGGTGAGACGCGGCGATTTCGGTGACCCGGTGTCTCCACCCCGGCTCGACGACCAGGTCGAGATGGGCCGTGCCTTCGTGCTCGGCACGCACGTCGGCGGACGCGAGATCGACCTGAATCACTCGCGCGCCATCGGCGAGCTGCTGCTCGCGCACTTCGAGGACGGCAAGCAGGGCGGCATGCGTTCACAGGCGGTGGTCGGCAAGGACGGCAAGATCAAGAACGCGCCGCGCGACCCCGGCGAGAACGCGCGCGCCGCGCTGTTCTTCGCCGAGCTGGCCAGCATCACGGGCGAGGGCAAGTATCGCGAGGCGGCGAGGCGCATCGTGGGCGCGTTCGAATCCGATCTCGATCGGTCGAGCTCCGATGCCGCCGACTGGGCGCTGGCGCTTCGCGCCATCGACAAGCCGGATCTACCCGATCGCGTGGAATGGCAAAAGGCCGATTCGACGGTGACCAAGCAGACCACGGTGTTTCCGGCACGCCGGCGCTACGGCTCGAAGTCGGCGACCGCCGCCCGGCCGTAGGGGCTCGCGCGGTCGCGCCCGCTTGACCCGCGGGCGGAAATTGGCGTCTTATTCATGCTTCGACCGCCATTTTCCGCCTCGCGCGGCCCCGCCGGGAGACCGTTCCTGAAGATCCCGCTTCCCGAATCACTCGATCGCTTCTTCGCATCGTTCGGCACTCGGCGCACCTCCTATCTGATCTTCACGATCCTGGTGGGCGCGCTCGCCACGGGTATCGCCCTGTGGCTGCCGAACTGGTATCGCGCCGAGACCACCCTGCTTCCGCCCCCCGAGTCGAATGACGCCTTCGGCGCGGTCACCAGCATGATCCAGAGCTCGGCGCTCAATCAGCTCGGCCTGGTCACGACCTCCAGTTCCTCCGACATCTTCGCCGAGATCCTGCGCAGCCGGACCCTGAACGAGGCGGCCATCGACCGGTTCCATCTGGCCGAGATCTACAAGCAGAAGGGCGCGGACCGCACGCTCAAGGAATTCCGAATGCACCTGGCTGTGAGTGTCGGGCATTCCGGAGTGCTGGTGCTGGCGTTCGAGGACCACGACCCCCATCGCGCCGCGGAGGTGGCCAATTTCCTCACCGCCGAGCTGGATCGCTTCAATCGCGAGGCGCTGAACACGCGCGCCAAGCGAACGCGGGTGTTCCTCGAGGGACGCCTGAGTGACACGCAGACCCGCCTGACCGCCGCCCAGCAGGCGTTGAGCGAGTACGAGAGGGAGCACAAGGTTCTGGCCGGCGTGGATCAGGCCGCCGTCGAAGGGGCGGCCAGCGTGATCGCGCAGAAGATGAACCTGGAGGTGCGGCGCTCCTATGTCGCCGAGTACTCCGGCGAGACCAGCCCGCAGGTGCGCGAGCTGGACGCGCAAATCGCGGCGGTGGATCGCGAGATCACGCGCCTGCCGACCCTGAAGATGGAAGGCGGACGGCTGGCGCTCGAGGCCGAGATCCAGAGCAAGCTGTTCACCCTGATCAGTTCGCAATACGAGGAAGCGCGGATCGAGGAGGCGCGTGACACCCCGACCGTCACGGTGCTCGATCCCGCGCGCGTGCCCGACTACAAGTTCCGTCCGAAGCGCTCGATCATCATTCTGGTGTCGCTCCTGGCGGCGTTGGGGCTGTGCGCGCTCCACACCCTGCTGGAGATGCGCGTCGCGCCACGAACATGAGCGTGGCGCTCGCCCGCCCGGGCAACACGCGGCGGATCGAGATCGGGCCGTTGCTGGCGGCGGCCGGAGTGCTCGCGGCGCTCCTGATCGGGCTGGCGTTCGGAGTTCCCACTTTCGAGCAGCGGATTCTGGGCGCCGCCGTGTGCGGCGCAGTCGCGATCCTCGCCGCGGTCGCCTGGCCCTTTCGTGCGGTCCAGATGCTGTTCTTTTCGGTCATCTGCCTGATCGTCTGGGTGGTGATCGGGGCGCGATCCGTCAACTTTCTCGACCTCCTCCTCATCCCGACGTTTCTGGTCAGCGTGCTGGGCGCCGGGCGACGCCGCGCGCTCGTCGAGGACGCCGGGCTGGTCGGCCCCGCTCACGCCCAGATCCGAGACGCGACGCGGCGACTGTCGCGATCGGTGCGGATCTTCTACGGGCTGGCCGCGCTGTCGCTGGTCGCGCTGGCGGTGCGCGGTCACCCGCGCTGGGCGCTGGACTCGTCGCTGCTGTTGTTCCGCGGGCTGCAGGGCCTGTCGCTGTTCGCGCTCGGCCTGTGGTGGATGCGCACCGATGACGACGTGCGCGGCGGGATGCGGGCGGTGGAGGCCGGTGCCTGGGCACTGCTGGGCCTCAACACTTTCTACTTTCTGTTTGCTCACATTCACCGCGCCGGAATGACCTGGATCGTCAACCTGCCCGAATGGCCGATGAGCAGCCCCAACGAAGCGGCGGCCTCGCTGGTCGTGATCCAGGCGGTGATTCAGTCGGTTCCATCACAGCGGCGGCGCCTGTCGCAGTGGATCTTGAACGCGGGCATCCTGGTGTTGCTGGTCATGACCCAGTCGCGCAGCGGGCTGGTCGCCTGGACCGTCTACAACTTGCTCTCGCTCCGCTGGCGACGATGGTCGTCCTATATCTGGATTCTGATCGTGGTGGCGATCGGTCTTCCTTTCGTACCGGCGGCCTACTGGCAGCGAATCTTCCGGACACTGTCCCTCACCGGCGGCAGCTTCGACGCGTACTCGTCGCTGATGCGCTTCTATTCCTGGCAGCTGGCGGTGCGCATCTTCCTCGACCATCCGATCTTCGGGGCGGGCTATGTCGGTCTGCGATTCATCACACCTCAGTACAACCCATTCCACATCGTTCTCGTCACGGCCGAGAGTTTCTATCTCGAGATCGCGGCCGACATGGGGCTCATCGGGCTCGCCGCCCTGGCGCCGGCCCTGGTCGCGTTCTTTCGCCTGGGGGCAGCCGTCAAGAAGGTCGTCCCTCCCGGATCGCTCGGCTACGAACTGGCGCGACGACATCGGCCTCTGGTGCTGGCGATGCTGGCGGCCAATGTCACCGGGGACAACTTCATCGGCATGGTGGGGCTCGGGCAGATGGCGATCTGGTGTGCGCTCCTGATTCGCGCCGGCCATCTGAGCGTGGCTCGCGCCGAGTCGCCGGCGTGATGCTGAAGCGCACGGCGCGCTGACATGTGCGGGATCGCCGGCATTTATCGCCTCGGTGATCGGCCGCCCACGGATGACGAGCGGGCCGCCGATCGCGCGCTGGTAGAGAAAATGCTGGCGGCGATCCGCTACCGGGGCCCCGACGACGAGGGCCTCGAATCGGCGGGACGGGCGACGCTCGGGGTGCGCCGGCTTTCGATCCTCGACGTCGCGGGCGGGCATCAGCCGCTCTCGGACGCCAGCGGCCGCGTGTGGGCGATCCAGAACGGCGAGATCTACAACTTCCCGGAGCTGCGCCGCGATCTTGCCGCTCGCCATCCGCTGCGCACCCATACCGACACCGAGCTCTATCCCTACCTGTGGCTCGAGCGCGGGCCGGGCGCCGTTGAAGCCCTGCGCGGCATGTTCGCGGCGGCGATCTATGACACCCGCGACCATCGACTGTTGCTGGCGCGCGATCCACTCGGCGTAAAGCCGCTGTATCTGGCGGAGCATGGCCAGCGTCTGCTGTTCGCGAGCGAGATCAAGGCGCTGCTGGCGGACGAGTCGCTGCCTCGCGCCATCGACGCCGAATCGCTGGGACTCTATCTCGCGCTCGGCTTCGTTCCGGGCGAGCGGACGATGCTGGCGAAGATCCGCAAGCTGCGCCCCGGCTGCCGCGCGCTCGTGACGCCGGGGGGCGCGCGGGTCGAGCGCTACTGGCCCTGGCCGCGATTCGATCGGCCGATGGTCGGGGTCTCGCTCGAGAGCGCGACGTCGGAAGCGCGCCGTCTGCTGGCGGATTCCGCCGAGGCCATGCTGCTCTCCGACGTGCCGGTCGGGCTGCTGCTTTCGGGTGGTCTCGACTCGAGCGTGCTGGCCGCGCTGCTGCCCGAGCCCCGCCGGCGGGAGCTGCTCACCTTCTGCATTGGATTCGACGACGCCGGCCAGCACGACGAGCGCCGCTTCGCGCGCACCGTGGCTCAGGCGCTCGGCACGCGGCATCACGAGCACGTCGTGTCGCTCGATCTCGCCGCCGAGTTGCCGGCCGTGGCGCGCTACCTCGACGAGCCGTGCGCGGATCCCGCCGCGGTGCCAGCGCATCTGGTGGCGCGCGCCGCGTCGAGTGAAGTGAAGGTGCTGCTCTCGGGCACTGGCGGCGACGAGGTGTTCGGCGGCTATCGTCGCTATCGACTGGGCAGCCTGCTGCGCCGCATCGCCTGGCTGCCGCGCTCGCTGGCCGCGTCGGCCGCCGGGCTGCTCGAGAATCGCGATCAACACCGGCGTACCGAATCCGCCCAGCGGCTGGTCTGGTTGCGGAAGCTGCTCGAAGCGCGCACGCGACCCGACTTCTTCGCCGGCTATCTCACGATGTTCGAGCAGGCGAGGCCGTCGCGCATGCGCGAAGGACTGGCTTCGAGCTGGCGCGATCGCGCGCGGCCCGAGCTTGCCGCCGCTCGCATCCATCCGTTGCTGCTCGAAGAACTGGGCGCCGAGCCCGCCGGTGGCGAGGCGACCGCGTTCAGCACCGACTTCCTGTTCTATCTGCCCGACGATCTGTTGCTGAAGGAGGATCGCTGCTGCATGGGCGCATCGGTCGAAGGCCGCGTCCCCTATCTCGACCCTTCGCTGGTGCGCTTCGCGGCCACCCTCACCGGCGAGCTGCGTCGCGGTCCCGAGGGCAGCAAGCGGTTGCTGCGCCGGATCGGGCGCGAACTGCTGCCCGCGGAGATCGCCGCGCGCCCCAAACACGGCTTCACGGTTCCGGTGGAGGACTGGCTGCGCGGCCCGCTCGACCCGCTGATCGGCGACCTGGCCGCCTCGCCGGGCAGCGGCGTATTCGACCGCGCGGTGTTGCGCCGCTGGCATGCCGAGCACCGCGCCGGGCGCGACCGTTCGGGAGCGCTGTGGCTCGCCTTGATGTTCGAGTTGTGGTGGCGCGAAGTGGGGAGTGGCGCGGGTGCCGTGGCACCGGTCGGTGCCGGGCGGTGACGCTGGTGAGCGGTCCGATTCGAGTGCTCCACGTCATCACGCGCATGAACGTGGCCGGCGCGCAGGAGAACACCATGCTGTCGTGCGCGCTGATGGATCGCTCGCGCTTCGCGAGCACCCTGCTCACCGGCCCCGAGACCGGCGGGCAGGGCAGCCTGCTCGACGAATGCCGGGCGCGCGGCGTGGCGCTCGCGATCGAGCCCGACCTGGTGCGCGCGCCGCACCCGCTCCGCGACGGCCGCGCGATCGGCAAGCTCCAACGCGTCATGCGCGAAGGCCGATTCGACGTGGTGCACACCCACACCTCCAAGGCCGGCATCCTCGGCCGCTGGGCAGCGCGGCGCGCACGGGTGCCGGTGATCATCCATACCGCGCACGGCTGGGCGTTCACGCGGCGCGACGCCCCGATCGTGCGCGAATTCTGGGTGGCGCTCGAAAGGCGCTTCGCGCGCGACTGCGATGCGATCGTCGTGGTGGGCCGCGAAGATCAGGAGCTGGCTTTGAGCCTCGGCGTCGGCCGGCCCGATCAGTACCGGCTGATTCGCTCGGGAGTGGAACTGGAAGCCTATCGGGATCCCGCCCTCGCCCGGGGCGCGGCTCGAGAAAGCCTCGGCCTGGCGTCCACTTCGTTCGTGGTCGGCTCGGTCGGGCGGCTCACACGCCAGAAGGCGCCGCTCGACCTGCTCGCCGCGTTCGTCGAGCTGCACCGGGAGGTTCCAACCGCCGAGCTGGTGCTGGTGGGCGAGGGGCCATTGCGCGGCGAAGTGGAGCAGGCGATCGCGCACGCGAACCTCCAGTCCCGCGTTCACCTACTCGGGCTCCGGCGCGACATCGCCGCGATCCTGCGAGCGTGCGACGTGTTCGCGCTGGCCTCGCACTGGGAGGGACTGCCGCGCGTCGTGCCGCAGGCGATGGCCGCCGGACTGGCGGTGGTGGCAACGCGCACCGGCGGCATCGACGATGCCGTGCGCGATGGCGAGACCGGCTGGCTGGTGTCGCCGGGCGATACGCGCGCGCTGGCGGCGCGGCTGCTCGAGCTGGCGCGCTGGCCCGAGAAGCGACGCGCGATGGGCGCGTGCGCGAGCGAGCGCGTCGAGGAGTTCTCCGCGCGCCGCATGGTGGATGAGCTCGCCGCGCTCTACACCGAGATCGTCGCGCGCAAAGGTCGCGCGAGCGAGCGGCAGCCCGTCCGATGACCGCGCCGATGCGCGTCGCTCACGTGGTCGGGACCGCAGGCTCGACCGGCGTCGAATCGCATCTGCTGGCGTTGTTGCCGTCGTTCGATCCCGCCGAGGTCGCCGTCACCCTGTTCGTGCCCGGCCCGGGATTGCTGGTGGATCGCCTTCGCGAGCGCGGCGTAGCCGTCGAATTCGGTGCGCCGACGCGGAAGCTCGCGCTGTTTGAAGCCAATCGTCTCGCCGGTCGCTGGCGCGGCGCCTTCGACGTCGTCCATTCGCACGGGCCGCGCGTCTCGTTCTGGTCGGCTTACGCAGCGCGGCGCGCGCGTGTCCACGCGTTCGTGATCACGCAGCACGAGAACCGCCGGCAATCGCTGCCGCCCGGTTGGAAGCGCACGCTGTGGCTGGCGCTCGAGGAGCGTGCCCTGCGGAGCGCGGACGCGATCCTGCCGGTTTCCGAATTCATCGCGGGCGAGCTTCGGCGCGTACCCGGCCTTGCCGAAAAGATCCGCGTGGTTCATGGCACGGCGCCGATGTTGCTCGACGCCGCCAGGCTGCCGCGCGCGCGGGCCCGAGCGACGCCGGGCGAACCGCTTCGACTGGTCACTGTCGGCCGGTTCAGCTTCGAGAAGGGTTACGACCGCCTGTTCGAGAGCCTCGCGCTGCTCGCCCGGCGGGGCGTGGACCTTCGGCTCGACGTGATCGGACACGGCGACCTCGGCGACAGCTTGCGCCGCCTCGCGCGCGAGCGCGGGCTCGAGTCGAGGGTCCACTGGAGTGAAGGCGGCGCGTCGCTGCCGGCGACGCTGGCGGGTGCTCATCTCTACGTGACCGGCACGCGCAACGAAGGATTGAGCGTCGCGGGGCTCGAAGCCATGGCGGTCGGGCTCCCGATCGTGAGCCCGAACGTCGGCGGCCAGAGGGAATTGATCGACGACGGTGTCACCGGAGTACTGGTGTCCGCGCACCCGGAATCGGAGGTGCCGCGCCGCCTGGCCGACGCCATCGAGAGGCTGGCCAATGACCCGGTCCTCGCGGCGCGGATGGGCGAGAGCGCCGCACGCCGCGCGCGCGAGGAGTTCGCGCCCGCCCGCATGGCGCGCGAGGTGACTGTGTGCTATCGGGCGCTGCTGGCCCGGCCGGCTCATTGACCCGGGCAGGTCGAATTCGTACTTTGCCAGCCGCTTCGCGACCACTCGGATCGGAGGGAAGCTGATGCGCCGTGTTCTCGTCACCGGTGTGACCGGCTTCGCCGGCAGTCATCTCGTGGACTACATGCTCACGCGATCCGACTGCCAGATTTTCGGCATCCAGCGCTGGAGGAGCCGCACCGAGAACATCGAGCACTTCGCCGACCGGATCACGTTGCTCGAGTGCGACCTGCGCGACGCCACCTCCACCTACGACACCGTGGCGAGGGTCCGCCCCGACTGGATCTTCCACCTCGCCGCCCAATCGTTCGTGCCGACCTCGTGGATCGCGCCCACCGAGTCGCTCACCACCAACGTGCTCGCCCAGGTCAATCTCTTCGAAGCGGTGCGACGATTGTCCCTCAAGTGCCGGATCCAGCTGGCGTGCTCGAGCGAAGAGTACGGCATGGTCTATCCCAACGAGGTTCCGATCAAGGAGACCAACCCGCTCCGCCCGCTCTCCCCCTACGCGGTGAGCAAGGTCGCGCAGGACATGCTCGGCTACCAGTACTGGATGTCGTGGAAGGTGGACAGCGTGCGCACGCGGGGCTTCAACCACGAGGGACCGCGGCGAGGGCCGGTGTTCGTGGCATCCGACTTCGCCAAGCAGATCGCCGACATCGAGCGCGGACGCCGCGCGCCGCAGTTGAGCGTCGGCAATCTCGAGTCGATCCGCGACTTCACCGACGTGCGCGACATGGTCAAGGCTTACTGGCTGGCGCTCGAGAAGTGCGAGCCGGGCGAGGTCTACAACATCTGCACCGGCAAGGGCTGGAGGATCCGCGAGGTGCTCGACCTGCTGCTCGGGATGACCGGGACCCGCATCGAGGTGAAGCAGGATCCCGCACGCCTTCGCCCCAGCGACGTACCGGTGCTGATCGGCGACAACTCGAAATTCGTGGCCGCCACCGGCTGGCAGCCCACGATTCCGTTCGAGCAGACGCTTCGCGACATGCTCGAATACTGGCGCGGCCGCTAGGCTCGTTTGGAAACGCCGCGCGAGCGCGTTGGAGGTGCCGGTGAGCCGGTGGCAATGAGCGACGACGAGGCCGGGTGCGCGTCCTGATCACCGGAGTCTCGGGGTTCGTCGGCGGGTATCTCGCGCGCAGGCTCGCCGAAGGCGGGCACGAACTCCTCGGACTTGGCGTGCAGCCTGCGCCCGCCGAGCTTCCACTCGCGACCTATCGGCTCGCCGATCTCACTCGTCTCGAACAGGTCGAGCCGGCGCTCGGCGAACTGGCGCCGGCCGCGATCGTCAATCTGGCCGGCCAGGCCAGCGCCGCCAGGTCGTTCGAGGATCCGGGCGAGACCTTCCGCGTCAACACCACCGGCGCGCTGGTGCTGCTCGAGGCGGTGCGTCGCGCCGCTCCGCGCGCGCGCGTGCTGCAGGTCGGCAGCGGCGAATCCTACGGGCCGCAGCCGCCCGGCACTCGCGTCGCGGAGAGCGCGCCGTTCCGCCCGGTGAGTCCCTATGCGCTCTCCAAGGCCGCGGCCGACACCGCCTGCGCCGCCTACGCGGAAGCCAACGATCTCGACCTGGTGCGCACGCGCTCGTTCGCGCACACCGGTCCCGGACAGGACTCCCGCTTCGTGCTGCCCAGCTTCGCGCGGCAGATCGCGCGGCTCGAGCGTGGCGCGGGGGAAGCGGTGCTGCGCGTGGGCAATCTCGAGGTGACTCGCGACCTGAGCGACGTTCGTGACGTGGTCGCGGCCTACGTCGCACTCCTCGAGCGCGGCGTGCGCGGGGCCGCTTACAACGTGTGTCGCGGGGAGGGCGTCCGGCTCGCCGACGTCGCCGCGCGACTCACCTCGCTGGCGCGAGTCGCGGTGCGCATCGAGGTGGATCCGGCGCGCGTTCGACCGGTGGATGTCCCGTATCTGGTCGGCGATCCGACCGCGATCGCGCGCGTCACCGGCTGGCGCGCGGCCATCCCGATCGAGCAGACGCTGCGCGACACCCTCGAGGAATGGCGCAGGCGAGAGGCCTCGAGCCCGCCGGAGGCAGCGGGTTAGCGAAGTCGCATTTTTCGCAAATTTTCTCTCGCCCGGGGCGGGGGTCTCGCCTAGACTGCCGCCTCCCCTCGAATCGCGGCCCTTGCACGACATCTCGCACTCGACTCCGTGGGCAGGTTGAACATCCCGAATCCGCGAATCGCACCTCTGGTCGTCACTCTCGCGCTGCTCGGCGCGAGCAAGGTCGCGCACGCCGCGCAGGCTGCAGCCCCCGACACCGCGTGGACCGGGCACGGGCTCCAGGTGTGCAGCGCCCCGAATGCCCAGGGCGCTCCGGCGATGGCGTCGGATGGATCGGGCGGATTCTTCGTTGCGTGGGAAGACGCGCGCTCCAATCCCGACACCACCGATCTCTACGTCCAGCACCTGCTCGGAGACGGAACGATCGCGCCCGGCTGGCCCTACGGCGGCGAGCCGCTGTGCACGGCGATCGGCAATCAGAACAATCCGCAGCTTTGCCCGGACGGCCTGGGGGGCGTGTTCGCGGTCTGGGAAGACTCGCGAGGCGCCGCTCAACCCCGGCTCTACGCGCAGCACGTGAGCGGCGCGGGGCCGATGGCGAGCGGCTGGCCGGCCGATGGCCTCCCGGTCTGCACCTCGGCCGCGCTGCAGCGTGCACCGCAGCTCGTCTCCGACGGCTCGGGCGGCGTGATCGTGGCGTGGGAGGACTATCGGCTGTCCGAGCCGCGCGTCTTTCTCGAGCGGCTCACGGCGAGTGGAGGGTTCGGGCCCGGATGGGACAGCGCCGGGATCGCCGCCGCCAAGGTGCCGGGCGGTCAGGTCGAGCCGGTGGCCGCGACCGACGGCGCGGGCGGCGTGATCGTGGCATGGAGCGACGGCCGCGGCGGGATCACGACCTCGGCCGACATCTACGCGCAGCATCTGCTCGCGAATGGCATGGTCGCGGCCGGCTGGCCGGTGGAAGGCGAACCGGTCTGCGGCGCGCCCGGCGCCCAGGAACTGCCCAGCATCGCCGGCGACGGCGGGGGCGGCGCCTACGTCTCGTGGATGGACGCGCGCGGCGGGCTGTCCAACATCTATGCCCAGCATCTCACCACCCTCGGCACGGCATCGAGCGGCTGGACCACGGACGGCGTGGTGGTGTGCCGAGCGTTTCCGGCCGAATACAACCCGGTGATCACCGGCGACGGCGCGGGCGGCGCACTGATCGCGTGGACTGACACGCGTTCGATCAACGGGAGCGGCGATGTGTATGCGCAGCGCCTGGACTCGGCCGGCATCGCCAGCTGGAGCGCGGACGGCGTGCCGTTGTGCACCGCGCTCAAGGATCAGCTGTTTCCCTCGATCGTCTCGGACGGGGCGGGCGGCGCGTTCGTGGCCTGGCAGGATGGTCGCTACGGTTCCCAGACCCGGCCGTTCGTGCAGCGCGTGACGGCGAGCGGCGCCATCGCCGGCGGCTGGCCGGTGGATGGCCGCGCCTGCGCCGACACCAACGTGGTGTTCGGCGCGCCCGTGATGTTGAGCGACGGGGCGGGCGGCGTGTTCCTGACCTGGAGCGGGCTCGATCTGTCGGGCATACCCGGTCCGCCCGATCTCTACGCGGCGCGGATGCGGGGCGACGCGCTGGTGCCGGCGCTCGCGTCGCTGGTCTCGGCCGAGGCCGGCGCGGATCGCGTGCGCGTGAGCTGGCTGCTCGCGCGCGGCGGTTCGTCGGCGACCGTCGAGCGCAGCGTGGATCGCGCCTCGTGGCGGGCGCTGGCGACTCTGATCGCCGATGGCTCGGGGCTGCTGCGATTCGAAGACCGCGAGGTGACGCCCGGCGCGACCTACGGCTATCGGCTGAGCCTCGCCGAGGGCCCCGCGGGGGAGACCTGGATCACGCTGCCGCGATGGTCGCTCGCCATCTCCGGCGTCACTCCCAGTCCGGCGATCGGTCGCGCCGAGATCGCGCTGTCGCTCGCCGAAGCACGCCCCGCTCGCCTCGAGCTGTTCGACCTGGCGGGCCGGCGCCGCTGGGAGCGGGCGATCGACGGGGCTTTGCTCGCGCCGCGGCTGGCGCTCGAGACATCGTCCTTCGAGCCGGGCGTGTACCTGCTGCGGCTGACGCAGGGCGAGAAGGCGGTGAACGCGCGGCTGGTGGTGGCTCGCTAGGGCCGGCCGCGCGGCGCGGCCCGGGCCCGGGTGCGGCCTACTCGAAGCTGAACGCGACCGCGTCCGCGGGATCGAAGTCGTGCGTCGCCCACTCGATCGCCGCCGAATCCTCGAGCGCCGAATACGAGTGGGCGCAACGCGGCGAGACCCGTACCTGATCGCCTGCCACCAGCACCAGCTCCAGACGCGCGCCGGTGTCGAGATCGGCGTAGCGCGCGCGCAACCGGCCACGCACCACCGTGAGCACCTCGGTCTTCACGTGATGGTAGTGATTGCCGCGAGCCGCCGGCACGCCGCCGCGGAATTCCAGGTGCGCCACGAACCGCGCCGTCTCGGCGTTCGCCACCTGGATGAAATCGCCGGCCGGCATTTCGATCACGCCACCGTCCAGCACCGGGTGGTCGAGCGGCACCCGAAAGCGCGGCAGATGACGCAGGGTCAGCTTGGGAAATTCGCTCATGCGGGGCGCGGGCCGGCGCCGGGTCAGCCGTTCAGCGGCTCCCAGATCTCGGACAGCACGGTGTCCCACGGAAACTTGAACTCGTCCTTCACGTCGTAGACGTGCGACTGGAAGTTGACCACCAGCACTTCGGGAGCGGTGAGCGCCTTCCAGCCGTGCAGGATCATGGGCGGAATCTTGATGAGCCGCGGCTTGAGGCTGCCCAGGAACAGGGTGTTGACGTGGCGAAACGTCGGCGAGCTCTCGCGCACGTCAACCAGCGACACCTGCAGCTTGCCGCGCGTCACCGTGAACTGATCGGTGTGCACCTGGTGCAGGTGCCAGCACTTGACCACTCCGTAGTCGGTAGCGCTCTGGTAGACGTGCTCGACCGACTCGAGTCCGTCCTTCATCCACGGCCGGCTGTAGAGCTCGGTCACCTCGCCGCGCCCGTCCAGGTGCACGGTGAGATCGCGCACGATCACGCCGTGGATGGTCGCCTTGCCGGCCGGCTGCACCAGGAAGTCGAGGCTCTGGAGCCAGTCGACGGTCACTTCGTTGGCCTTCATCGATAGCTCCCGCGGGAGTGAAAGGGGTGGACGACGGGGCGCGCGATCGGCGCGACTTCTTAGCACCTCGGAGGGCGCGAAGCAATCGCCCGCCGCCGCGGCACCGCCGCACGCGTGGCCCCGCGGCCCCGGGCTCGTGGGAGAGGCATCGCGCTGGTCGCGGTCCGGATCGCCTGTTAGCATGGCCCGCCGTGTTGTGCGCAGGTGGTCCTGGTGCGGAGGTCCGGCGGTGCGTCACGCCTTCACTGTCGATGTCGAGGACTGGTACCAGGGCATCCCGA
>DATKAB010000163.1 GCA_035498555.1 Candidatus Sulfotelmatobacter sp. | reverse complement strand
CACGGCGAGGACGATCTGCTGCCGCAGCTTCCCGTGCTCTATCCGATCGGCACGGTGCTCGACAGCCTGGGCGTCGGCGAGCTGGTACCGATCAAGGGCAAGGACGGCGGCGAGCTCGACCTGTGGGGCGTGACGCTGCGCATTCCCGCCAACGCGATCAGCGGCGACGCCACACTGACGATGACGATGCTGGACGCGAGCAAGCAGGAGTGCCAGTTCGAGCTCAATCCCGCGTACCTCAACCATTTCAATTCGCCGGTGACGCTGCAGTTCGACGTCTCGAGCGCGCCGGATCTTCGAGTGCTGTCGGTCTACTGGTGGGACCCGGCCAATAACGACTGGGTCGCGATTCCCAGCACCATCGACAGCAACGCGAAGACCATTTCAGCCCAGCTCCAGCATTTCTCGAAGTACAAGGTCGACTCGGAGCTGTTGGGGAAGGCGGGCTGGTAGCGGTGGCACGAACCCCTCGAATCCTGCTCGGCGCGTGGGTGGGCGCGATCGTGAGCGCGGCCGCGCTCCTGTTCGCGCTCAACGGCTGGCCTCACCCGACTCGCGAGCTGGCGTTCTGGCTGGCGGCCTGCGTCGCCGGCGAACTGCTGTGGGTTCGCCTGCCGGTCGGCTCGGCCACCATCAGCATGGCGTCGTGCTTCAACTTCGCGGCGCTGCTGGTGCTCCCGCAGTCCTCGGCGATGGCGGTGACCATGGTTTCGACCGTGATCGCCGAAGTGACCTTCATGCGCAAGCCTCCGGTGCGCGCGATCTTCAACGCCGCGCAGACCACGCTGGCGGTGGCTGCCGGCAGCGCGTTGTTCACTTCGCTGAGCGGCGGCCGGCCGCTGATCGACCTGGTTTCGGGCCTCAACCTGCTGCCGTTCCTGGCCGCCGCGGCCGCCTACTACGTGGTGAACCGCGGCGCGGTGACGATCGTGGTGGCGGTGGCCGAGTCGATCTCGCCCCGCGAATCGTGGCGCAAGAATTTCGGAAGCAGCTACGACCTGCTGGCGAGCGGCGCGGGCTTCTCGCTGGGCGTGCTGCTCGCCACCCACTACTCCAGCATCGGCATGGTCGGAACCCTGTTCGTGGCGCTGCCGCTGGTGCTGGCCTGCGATGGATATCGACGATTGATGGGGGATTCGAGCGTCGCGAAGACGCCGGAAGAGCGAGAACGCCGGGCCGCCTGAGCGCCGGCCGCATCCTTCCTGTCCAGATCCCCCGGCGGCCTCGGGCTCGCGAGAGCCCGGGGCCGAGTCTTTTTTCCGCGTAACCCTCGGTTTGAGTTGACAGTCCCGGAACGGGAACGTAGCTTCCGCGCCCGACTGCCATGACTCGTGCGCTCGTTCTCGCTTTCGCAATGCTGACGCTCACTTCCGGGGTTGCGTCGTTCGCGCAGAAGTCGTTCTCGCTGTTTCCCGGAACGCCGCAGGGCCCGAAGCAGCCGATCAACTACAGCCACCAGATCCATGCCGGCAAGCTCGGCATGAATTGCCTGTACTGCCACTACGGCGCCGAGAAATCCCCGATCGCCAACCTGCCGCCGGTCGGCACCTGCATGGGTTGCCACAAGATCGCGGTCGCCGATCGCCCCGAGATCGTGAAGCTCACCGGCTACTGGGAGCGCGGCGAGCAGATTCCCTGGGTCGAGGTGTACAAGCTGCCCTCGCACGTGAAGTTCAATCACGTTCGTCACGTGAAGGCCGGAATTCAGTGCACCGATTGCCACGGCCCGGTGCAGCAAATGCCGGTCATGTACGCCTACGCTCCGATGAAGATGGGCTGGTGCGTGGGCTGCCACCGCCAGCACGAGAACGATGCCGTCCACCCCGCCACCCTCGACTGCATCGCCTGCCACCACTGAGCCCACTGAGCCCACCGATCTCATGAGCGAATCCATCGTCTTCCCGCGCCGCGACTTCCTGAAGCTGGTCGGCCTCGGCGTCGCCGCCGCGGCGTCGGGCTGCGCCGAGCCACCGGCCGAGAAGCTGATTCCGTACCTGGTGCCGCCCACCGACATCCTGGTCGGCATCCCCTACTGGTATGCGAGCACCTGCCGCGAGTGCCCGGTCGGCTGCGGCATCCTGGTCAAGGCGCGCGAGGGTCGCGCCATCAAGGTCGAAGGCAATCCCGCGCACCCGATGAACCGCGGCGGGCTGTGCTCGCGCGCGCACGGCGCACTGCAGGGCCTCTACGATCCGGATCGCGTCCGCCAGCCGATGGTGAAGAAAGGTGGCGCCTGGCAGCCGATCTCCTGGGATGACGCCCTGAAGCTCGCCGGCGATAAGCTGTCGGCGGCTCGGGTCGCGCATCATGGCGTGGCGCTGTTGACCGACCACGTCACCGGTACCATGGCGGCGTTCATCGACGACTGGAAGAAGGCGGTGGGCGCCAGTCACCTCGCCTACGAGGCGTTCGCGCAAGAATCGCTGCGCGAAGCCAATCGCCGCACCTTCGGCCAGGCGACCATCCCCAACTTCGACTTCGGCGCCGCGAAGATGATCGTCAGCTTCGGCGCCGATTTCCTTGAGACCTGGCTCGACGTGCCGGGCAACGCGCGCGGCTTCGCGGCGGCGCGCGCCGGCACTTCGCCCGCGCACTTCGTGTCGGTCGAGCCGCGCCTGTCGCTCACCGGCTCCAACGCCGACGAATGGATTGCGGTGCGTCCGGGCGGGGAGATGGCGCTGGCGCTCGGCATGGCGCGCGTGATCCTGAGCGAGGGCCTGGGGCCGACGCTTGCCGAGCGCGGCTCGCTGTTCGACGCGGTCTCACCCTTCACGCCCGAGGCAGTCGAGACGCAGATCGACGTACCCGCCGATCGCGTGCAGGAGATGGCGCGCCACTTCGCCAAGGCTGCTCCCAGCCTGGCCGTGACCGGCGGCATCGCCGCCCAGAACGAGCAGTCGGTGGCGCTGGCCGCGGCGGTCAACCTGCTCAACTACGTCGCCGGCAATCTCGGCAAGACCGTCCGCTTCGATCGCACCCTCAACTTGGACGGACTCGGCTCGTTCGCCGATCTGCAGAAGCTGATCGGCGACATGAGCGAGGGCAGGGTCGAGGTTCTGGTGGTGAACCGCGCCAATCCCGCCTACAGCGCGCCGGGCTGGGCGGGGCTCAACGCGGCACTCGACAAGGTCGGCTTCAAGATTTCGCTGTCGAGCGTGCTCGACGAGACTGCCGAGGCCTGCGATCTGCTGCTGCCGACCACGCACGCGCTCGAGACCCTCGACGACGCCGAGCCGGCGAAAGGTGTCCACTCGATGGTGCAGCCGGCGTTGAAGCCGCTGCCGATGTTCGACGCGCGACCATCGGGCGACGTGATGATCGCGCTCGGCAAGGCGGCGGGGGTGGGTGCCGCCTGGCCCGACGCCTACGGCGACACTCTCAAGGCACGCTGGAAGTCGCGGCTGTCGGGAGATTTCGAGACCGCCTGGACCGATCTGCTCGCGAAGGGCGGGCAGTTCGAGGACGCGCCGCCGACCTCGGTTCGCTGGGCCGGAGCGCCGGCGTTCGCCGCGCCCGAGCTCAAGGGCAGCGGCAGCCTCTCGCTGGTGCTGTTCGCTTCGCCCAACCTCTACGACGGCCGTGGCGCGAACAAGGCGTGGCTTCAGGAGCTGCCGGATCCCACGACCAAGGCGACCTGGGGCACGTGGGTGGAGCTGCATCCCGACACCGCCGCGAAGATCGGCGTCAAGAACGGCGACGCGGTCAAGGTGCAGACCGAGGCCGGCAGCGTCGAAGTCCCGGCCTACGTATGGGCCGGCGTGCGGCCCGACGTCGCCGCGATACCGCTCGGCAACGGGCACACGTCGTACGGTCGCTTCGCGAAGGGCGTCGGCGTCAACGCGCTCGCGCTGCTGTCGCCGGCGCAGGATGGCGCCTCGGGCGCGCTCGCCTACGTGAGCGCGAAGGCCCAGGTGAGCCGCGGCACGCACGCGCCGGTGCTGTCGGTGACCCAGCCGCACAAGGGTCAAGAAGGCCGCGGCATCGCGCAGGTGATTCCGGTCGCCGCGCTGCTGGGCGGGGCCGCGGCGATGGCGAAGGAGCCGGGAGCCGAGCGTCGCGAAGAGAATCCGATGGCCGAGCTCCCCGGGCGCGACACCGAGCCGCGCGCCGGGGCTTCGACGACCTTCATTCCTGCGCACGCGATCACCGCGTTCCAGAGCGAAGAGCCCGCGCGCCATCCGCGCGCGATGCCGGTGGACGTCGGCAGCTACAAGAATGCCAAGCATCACTGGGCGATGTCGATCGACCTCAACTCGTGCACGGGCTGCAGCGCGTGCATGGTGTCGTGCTCGGCCGAGAACAACGTGCCGACCGTGGGGCCCGAGCTGCAACGCCGCGGCCGCGACATGTTCTGGATCCGCATCGACCGCTTCGAGGAAAAAGTCGGCGGCTCCGACGCGAAGGTCGACGTGCGCCACGTGCCGATGATGTGCCAGCACTGCAACGACGCGCCGTGCGAAATCGTCTGCCCCGTGTACGCCACTTATCACACGCCCGAAGGGCTCAACGGCCAGGTCTACAATCGCTGCGTGGGTACCCGCTACTGCTCGAACAACTGCCCCTACAAGGTGCGCGCGTTCAACTGGTTCAGCTACACGACGCCCGACAAGCCGACCTTCGCCTTCCCCGAGCCGCTCAACTGGCAGCTCAATCCCGACGTCACGGTGCGCTCCAAGGGCGTGATGGAGAAGTGCACCATGTGCATTCAGCGCATCCTCGAGGGCAAGGGCAAGGCCAAGGACGAAAACCGCGAGCTGCACGACGGCGAGTTCACCACCGCCTGCGCGCAGTCGTGCCCCACCCAGGCGATCGTGTTCGGCGATCTGATGGATCCGAATTCGAAGGTCTCGAAGCTCTCGCGTGGCGACCCGCGACGCTACTGGGTGCTGAACGAGCTCAACACCAAGCCCAACGTGACCTATCTGAAGAAGGTCACGTGGGAATCGTGAGGGTGATCGCGTGAGCGCGCACGCCGCCAACCCCGAAGTCCCGCAGATCTCGCACAAGCAGCTCAACGCCGACGTGCTCAAGATGGTGAGCCGTCCCGGCAAGATCTGGTGGTCGGTGTTCCTGCTCGACCTGGCGATCCTGTCGGTGGCGCTGATCGCGGTGCGCAATCTGATCTTCTTCGGCTGGGGCGTCTCGGGATTCATGCGGCCGGTGATGTGGGCGGTGGACATCACCAACTTCGTGTTCTGGGTCGGCATCGCGCACTGCGGCACGCTGGTGTCGGCGGTGCTGTACCTGTTCCGCTCCCACTTCCGGCGCGCGGTCTATCGCGTGGCCGAGGCGATGACGGTGTTCGGGGTGCTCACCGCCGCGATGTTCCCGGCCGTGCACACCGGTCGCCCGTGGTTCGATTACTGGCTGTTCCCGTATCCGACCCAGCGCAACATCTGGACCAACGTGCGCTCGCCGCTCGAGTGGGACGTGTTTGCGGTCAACACCTACCTGACCGTGTCGAGCATCTTCTTCCTGGTGGGGCTGATTCCCGACATCGCGGCGCTGCGCGATCGCACCAAGAATCCGATCCTGCGCACCGTGCTGCACCTGGCCTCGTTCGGCTGGAGCGGCGCCAACTACCAGTGGAAGCACTACTACGGCGCCTACCTGTTCTTCGCCGCGATGGCGACCCCGCTGGTGTTCTCGGTGCACAGCGTGGTGTCGTGGGACTTCGCGATGGCGATGCTGCCCGGCTGGCACTCGACGATCTTCGCGCCCTACTTCGTGGCCGGCGCGATCTTCTCGGGCGTGGCGCTGGTGATCAACCTGCTGATCGTGATCCGCAAGGCTTACAAGCTCGAGCACATCGTGACGCTCGATCACATGGAGAAGCTTTCCAAGCTGGTGTTGCTGACTTCGACGATGGTCGGCTATTCGTACCTGAGCGAGTTCTTCATGGCCTGGTACGGCACCAACAAGTTCGAGCGCGATCTCTTCTGGTTCCGGGCGACCGGCCACTACTGGTGGTGCTTCTGGATCATGTTCAGCTGCAACGTGATCTTCCCGCTCTCTCTGTGGTTCAAGAAGGCGCGGCGAAACATGGTGTTCCTGTTCTGCCTGGCGATCCTGGTCAACGTTGGCATGTGGTTCGAGCGCTTCGTGATTATCGTCACGTCGCTGGCGCGCTCGTTCGAGCCCGCCACCTGGGTGTACTACAAGATCTCGTTCACCGAGATCTGCCTGATCGTCGGCTCGTTCGCCTGGTTCTTCATGTTCTTCCTGGTGTTCATCCGCGTGCTGCCGGCGTTCTCGATCGCCGAGATCAAGGAAACGCTGCCGGTGCCGCGCCGGGGTGCTCACGGATGATCGGCGCCCTCCAGAAGCTGCTGATGCCGCCGCCGCCCAAGTTCAAGGGCGTGATGGGCATCTATTACTACGTGGACGACGCCGCGGGAGCGGTGCGCACGCTGCGCGCCTCGGGGCACGCGGATCTGCGCGTGTTCTCGCCGATTCCCTACCACGAGATCGAGCGCGCGCTCGAGCAGGGCACGTCGATCGTGCGCTGGGTGACGTTCGTGGGCGGGGTGCTCGGTTTCACGGCCGGGCTCTCGCTCTGCATCTACACCTGCATCGCTTATCCGCTGGTGGTGGGAGGGAAGGAGCTCACCTCGCTACCGCCGTTCATGATCATCAGCTACGAATCGATGATCCTGCTCGCCGGGCTCACCAATCTGCTCGGCATGCTGTCGCTGTCGCGGCTGCCCGAGGTGAAGCAGGCGGCGCCCTACGACCCGCGTTTCAGTGAGGATCGGATCGGCATCTGGGTGCCGTGCGAGGGTGAAGCGGTGAAGCGCGTCGAGAAGATGCTGGGCGGCCAGAACGCCGAAGAGGTGCAGGTCCATGCTTAAGGCGCTCGCCGCGTTCGTGGGCCTGATCCTGGTGCTGTTCTCGCTCGGCTCGGTGCGCCAGGGCCTGAACGACGCGTTCCTGTCGGTGACGCATCTCCAGTACTACCCGTACCGCGACATGCGCCGCACCGTCGCGTTCGTGCCGCAGCACGGCGAGATGCGCCCGCCCGATTCGACCAGCGTGCCGATTCAGGGCAAGGACATCACCCACGGCCTCGAAGGGATCGAGCTCGCGACCAGGCTCGGCGAGACGCTGGTGAACCCGCAGGCCGCCGACGATTCGTCGATCGCGCGGGGCCAGCGCAAGTTCATGAAGACCTGCATTCCGTGCCACGGACCGACGCTCGCCGGCAACGGCCCGGTGGCGGCGCTGTTCATGCCGCCGCCCGATCTGCTGGCCCAGCCCACGCGCGAGAGGAAGGACGGCTACATCTTCTCGTACATGCGTCACGGCGGCGTGGTGATGCCGTCGTACGGCGCGCAGGTGACGCCGCAGGAAGCCTGGGACGTGGTGAACTTCATCCGCCACATGCAGAAGACCAGCCCGCGATGAGCCACGAGGCGATCCTCAAGGATCTGGCGTCCAAGCTCCCGGTGCGTCCCAATGCGCGCCGGCGACAGATCTGGATCGCGTGCATGCTGATCGGCGCGGCGGCGTTCGCGTTCCTGCTGATGAGCGAGCCGCGGCGCGCCTGGAGCAGCTACGCCATCAACACCATCTACTGGCTCGGCCTGGCCATGGGCGGCGTGGTGCTGTCGGCGGCGATCCGGCTCTGCAACGGCCGCTGGGGCGGACCCATTCAGCGTATCGGCGAGTCGTTGACTTCGTACATCCCGTTCGGCCTCGGCTTCATGGTGATCCTGCTCGCCGCCGGCGTGTGGACCTACCTGCCGTGGACGCGCGGCGTGGGCATGTATCCGTGGCAGCGGCCGTTCCTGAACGTTCCCTTCCTGTGGATTCGCACCGTGGGCGGGATCGCGCTGTTCTGGTTCCTGGCCAGCAAGCTGGTGCGCGTCTCGCTGCGCCGCGACGCCAAGCTGCTGCTGCCGCACGTGGCCCCCGAGCTGCGCGGCGAGTACGAGAAGCTCTCGGCCGACTGGAAGGGCGACGAGGCCGAAGACGAGCGCTTCATGCACGAGACCGCGCATCTGTCGCCGCAGATCGTGTTGACCTTCGTGGTGTTCATGAGCGTGATGGGCTGGGACTTCATCATGTGCCTGACGCCGAGTTGGACCAGCCAGTTGTTCGGCTGGTTCGTGTACGCCGGCGCGTTCCTCGCCGGCATGTGCATGGTGGCGCTGATCGCGACCCAGGTGCGCTCGCGCTACCAGCTCGAGGCCTACATCACGCCCAATCACTTCTGGGACATCGGCAAGGTGATCTTCAGTTTCTGCATCTTCTGGATCTACCTGTTCTGGTCGCAGTACTTGCCGATCTGGTACGCGAACATGCCGGAAGAGACCTGGTGGGTATTCATCCGCTTCGAGAATCCGTGGCGGCCGCTGGCGTTCGCCTGCTTCTACATGATCTTCCTGATTCCGTTCCTGGGGCTGATGAACAAGACCACCAAGTCGAGCCCGTTCTGGATGAGCCTGTTCTCGACCCTGGTGCTGTCGGGCGTGTGGCTCGAGCGGCACGTGCTGGTGATGCCGTCGGTCAATCCCGCCAAGGTGTGGGTGGGGCTGCCCGAGATCGGCGTGACGATCGGCTTCCTCGGCGTGTTCGGCTGGGCGGTGCAGGGATTCCTCACGCGCTATCCGGCGGTGCGCGTGGTGGACGCGTTAGCGCCCTCGGCGGGGCCTGGACACTAGCGGGCGAACCGACTCTTTCGCCTGCGACGCCCGGGCTCTCGAAGTGAGGCCCGGGCGTTCTCACTTATTGCGGGAGGGAACTGTCCGCAGGGACCATGGCGACGCGAGGCGAACTGTCCTTAAGGACAGTGGGAAGAGAGACGGGACGCGTGGCCGCAACCAGAGGTCCGCGTGCTGGAATAATCACTGGCCCGGGGCGCGTTGCTTCAAGTAACGGATGAAGGAACTGGTTCCGGAACCAGTTGGCCGAAGTGCCGGGATGGCGGAAGGTAGACGCAGCGGACTTAAAATCCGCTGGGGGTGACCCCGTGCAGGTTCGAGTCCTGCTCCCGGCATGAGGAATGGCAATGTGTTAGCGAGGCAGCGGGTGGGCGAGGAGCGGGCGAAGGCACAGAATTGTGTCAGAACTGTGCTAGTTGGGCAATTCTGAGCGAATCGTCTTGGGGGCTAGAGCAAGATGTTGGGGCCACGACCTGAACCGGATCGTGACCCCAGGGACGGCGGGGATTCTCTAGCAGTGAGCGAGCTGCCAAATTCTTGACTCAGGGAATCGCTGACTTCCGCTCGGGGTTGGCCCATCAAACTTCCGTCCTTGACCCTGAGAGCCCTTTCGCTGCAAAGGGACAAAGTCATCTGGCCGAAGGTTCATCGCCCTGCTCAGCGTTAAGAACACCTCCTGAAGCAGGGCTCCCGAAAGCTCCCTAGGCTCGACGGCGATTGTCTTCGGCGGAGTAATCTCTGACACCGCAAGACTAGTCCGAAGCGACTCGGTTAGTCGGCCTAGGATCGAGTCTACCGAGGGCGCCGTGCCAGCTGATACCGCTGCTTGGTCAACGTAACGGCTGAGCAAGTCCGGCAGGTCTGACAAGAATTCTGAGGTGAGCGGGTCACTAGAAA
>DATKAB010000162.1 GCA_035498555.1 Candidatus Sulfotelmatobacter sp. | reverse complement strand
GCCGCTCTATCGCACCGCGGGCGTGCTGATCTCGGGCGCGTTCGCGGCGCTCGGCGGCGCGTGGCTCGCGAGCGAGCAGCACAGCTTCACCGACGGGCTCACCAGCGGGCGGGGCTACATCGCGCTGGCGGCGATGATCGTCGGGCGCTGGTCGCCGGCCGGCGCCGCGGCCGCGTGTCTGCTGTTCGGCGCCGCCGAAGCGCTGCAGATCACGCTGCAGGGCTCGCAGTTCCCCGGCGAGATCTTGCAGATGCTCCCTTACCTCGTCACCATGCTGGCGCTGATCGGCTTCATCGGCCGCGCCACGCCACCGCGCGCCGTCGGCGTTCCCTACGATCCGGAGCAGCACGGATGAGCGTCACCCCTTCGCTGCCCACGCAGGATCTCTCGGGGCGGGTTGCCGCGGCGGTCGCCGCGATTCGCGCGAAAAGCGCGCTCTCGCCGCGCGTCGCGCTGACGCTCGGCTCGGGGCTCGGCGGCGCAGTGAGGTCCATCGAGCGGGCCGAGGCGTTTCCGACCGCCGAACTTCCCCACTGGCCACGCTCGACGGTGGCGGGTCACGCCGGGCGGCTCGTGCTCGGCCTGTGGCGCGGCGTGCCGGTGGTGGCGCTGGCCGGCCGCAGCCATCGATACGAGGGTTACACCCTCGATCGTGTCACCTTTGGCGTGCGCGTGATGCACGCGCTTGGGGCCCGCTCGATGGTGTTCACCAACGCGGTCGGCGCGATCCATCCGGAACTGGGTCCTGCCGATCTCATGCTGGCGGTGGATCACATCAACTTCATCGGGAAACGCGGGCTGTTCACGCCCGACGAGCTGCGCGAGCGACGAGCCGGCCGGCGTGTCGCCACGCCCTATTCGCCCCGGCTGCGCGCGGGCCTGCTCGCGGCCGCGGCCCGCGCCGAAGTGAAGCTCCACCTCGGCACGCTGATGGGCGGGCATGGGCCGAGCTACGAGACCGCGTCCGAGGTGCGCATGGCCTCGGCGTTGGGAGCCGACGTGGCGTGCATGAGCACGGTGCACGAAGTGACGCTGGCGGCCGAGCTGGGTGCCGAAGCCGCCAGCATCTCGTGCGTCACCAATCGCGCGACGGGACTGGCCGAGGGACCTCTGTCGCACAGCGAGGTCACGGAGGTCGCCGACCGTGCGGCCACCTCGCTCACCCGGCTGATCGAGGCCTTCCTGGACGGCGAAGCCCAGCGGGGCTGACGCGCGGGCACGCCGCCACGGCGCTGGGCACGCGCCGGTCGGAATTGACTGGCGCTTGAAGAATACGGTTTCGACCGCTCTGGAAGCTGGCGAAACGCGCTTTCCTCCAACCTCCCCGTCGCTTGGGCATTGTCCCGCGCCCAATATTCCATTGACACTGGTGGCCACTGACCGGGGAGGGAGGCACCCACCGTGACCCGAAAGCTACCCCAGAGTCCCGCCTTCGCGAGCGCCATGCTCCTGCTTGCGCTCGCGGTCGCGACCGCCCCCCAGGCCCGCGCCTGCAAGAACGAGAAGACCTCCTCATCGCCCTGCTCGACTCCGTCGTCGTCCGAGGTGGACGTGGCGGCGATGGCCGCTTCTACGGGAGCGGTTTCCATCCCCGACTTCGGCACCGAGTGCACGACGCGCAGCCCGGCGGTGCCGTTTGCCTCGTACTACTCGACCTCCTGCCCCGCCGCGAAGCGGACGCCCTCGCGCAGCGCTTCCCGGGGCTCCGGAGGCCCGGCCGCGACCCGTGTGGCTCACGAGACACCGGCGCATGCCGAACAGCGTCCGGCCCCGGCCAAGACCGAAGCGAAACGGACCTCTCCGGATCCGCCGGCCAGCCGAGCCTCGGCGCCGCGAGGGCCGGATGGCGGCGGAGGGTTCGTGGTCTCCCGGCCCCACCGAATGCCGAGTCCCGAAATCTTCTAGGGATCACTGCCGGCGTCTTTACGGCTTCCTGATACCGGGTGGGGCGACCTGTGAAAGACAGGCAAATTCCACGCGGAGGGTCGGGGGCGCCGAATTTCCCTATTGCGCTTCGAGCGAAAATCGCATCCCATCGAGGCGGCTGAACCCACTCGGAGGCCGTACCGTTCGATGAAATTCGGTCTGCGTGCATCGCTTGCCCTCGGCGCCCTGCTGATTGCGAGTTCGGCTTCGGCCGCCTCGTCACCGTTCGCGCGCGCTCGGGCGACCTGCATCCGCGACGTGACCTACGAGACGCCGCGCCACGGCACGCTGCCGGCGCCGCCTCCCGCTCGCCACAGCCGCCCGCATGCCACCCCGGTGCCCCGCATGGTTGCGCGCTCGCGTCCGTCGTCTTCCCGCTCGCGAGTCATGTTCCACTCTGCCGAGCTCCCGGCCGCGGTGAATCTCGCACCCGCGTCGCTGACCTCGGCCGCCTCGATCGTGACGCTGTCGAATTCGCAACGACTCGGTGTCTGGCGTTCCGCGGGCCGCGGTCCGCCACGCGCCAGCCCCACTTCGACCTCCGACGAAATTGGCCGCTCCCGCAATTGCCGGTGGGAAGCCGCGTGTACCTCTTCCGCACTCACTGAGCGCCGTATCCGGCCCGCCGCCTTCAGTTCTCTCGCGGGCCCCAACCTCCCTTCGATTCCAACACTCCCCGAGCCGTGGCAGGACGCCCGCTCTTACGCCGCCCGTTCCGAGGGCATGGCGGCGTGGACCATTCCGCCCTCAGGAGGTACCCCATGAAGCGTTTCCTTTCCACCCTGACCGCGGGTGCGGTGGTGCTGGTGTTCGGCGCGACCCTGGTGTTCGCCGGCACGCCCCAGACGCAGACCGGCTCGGCGCCAGCTTCGACGACGCCGGCCAAGTCCAGCACTTCGTCTCACTCGAGCAAGTCCACGACCGCGACCAGTTCGACGAGCACCACCAGCTCGTCGACCACTGCCGCCAAGTCTTCCAGCGCCACCGGCTCGACCGCGAGCAAGTCGAGCAGCACCGCCGCCCCGGCGACGCTCGTCGACCTCAACAGCGCGAGCAAGGAAGAGCTCATGAAGCTGCCCGGCATCGGCGACAAGATCTCGGACAAGATCATCGCCGGGCGTCCCTGGGCGAACAAATCGCAATTGGTTTCGAAGGGCGTCGTGAATCAGGCGACGTACAACAAGATTTCGAAGCTCGTGATCGCCAAGCAGGCGCCGGCGGCAGACAAGGGGGCGGCAACCAAGCCGGCCACCACCGGCAAGTAGCTGCGGCAGGTCGAGGCGATCGGCCTCGACGGCACAACCGATGTACCCGGCGGGCTCCGGACCCGGCGGTTCGATGCGCGATTTGGCGGGTGGTAGGGGTACTCCCCGACCGGTCGGCAAGTTCGAATGCGTCGGGCTCCGGTCCCGCAGGGAATCGAGCGGCGCGGGCTC